>NZ_JBFRDK010000044.1:0-39899 GCF_052113545.1 Paenibacillus sp. TAF43_2 | reverse complement strand
CGTTAGCGTTGCGGGACATGTCGTTGGCGCGCAAATGAAACAATTAATCGAAGCCTATGTGAACGGAAACGTGCAGGAAGCTGCTCGAATAAATGGTATTTTACATCCAATTTTCAGAGGTTTATTCAATTGTCCTCATCCTGTACCTAATCCTGTGGCCGTGAAATTTGCACTTGGCTTAAAAGGTTTGCCAGTTGGAGGAGTTAGACTTCCGCTTGTTACTGTGACCGAGGCTGAGGCCGCATTCTTACGCAATTTACTGGTGTAAATACACGTAATCGTTGATTGCAGCCGGTGCATCCAGCATCGGTTTTATTTTTTTGGGAAGCATATTGCATAATAGCAATATCGTGTTTCACTTGTATTCCAGCTTTTTCTTCATGTATAATGATTTCAAGTGACTGGGTGCGGCAAATATTTGGAAATGAAATTAACGTCAGAGCGGCATCTGACGATAACAACGCATAGGTAAACAATGTTCGGCATTAATTACCTGTGGATCCGTACAAAATAAATATTGCTTTTCCATATTACGACAATACTTACGAGGCCATTATAGCTTCGCAATAATAATTAGATGCTTACGGAGCCGTTCGCTTCGAAATATTTAAGAAAATGCTTACAAAGCTATTTTGCTTCGAAAATTAACCCAATGATTACGAAGCGAATTTCGCTTCGCAAAATTTTAAGGAGGAAAACACTTGTCTAAGAAGAACAACCAGGATAAATTGCTCATTTTTGCACTAGGCGGAGTTGGCGAGATCGGGAAAAACATGTACGTCATCCAATATAACAATGATATCGTTGTAGTTGACTCAGGACTTAAGTTCCCTGAAGAGGACATGCTCGGAATCGATATTGTTATCCCTGACATCTCTTACCTAACGGAAAATCGCGACAAAGTTCGCGGAATTATTATTACACATGGTCACGAGGATCATATTGGCGGTTTGCCTTATGTACTAAAAAGCTTAAATGTGCCATTATATGCAACAAAATTAACACTCGGACTTATCGAAGGAAAATTGAAGGAAGCCGGCTTGCTCGGAGAAACGAAACGTATTCTCATCAATGCTGATAGCGAAATTCAATTAGGCACGATTCGTGCATCCTTCTTTAGAACGAACCACAGTATTCCAGATTCCGTAGGTGTCAGCTTGGATACACCGGAAGGTACTGTTGTTCATACAGGTGACTTTAAATTTGACCATACGCCGGTGAATGAGCAATTTGCTGACTTGCAGCGTATCGCTGAGATTGGCAAGCGCGGCGTTTTGGCGCTATTGTCAGACAGTACAAATGCTGAACGTCCAGGATACACGCCATCTGAAGCACAAGTTGGCGACAATCTAGAGGATATTTTCCGCAAATCGTCACAACGCGTTGTCGTAGCAACTTTTGCTTCCAACGTACATCGGATTCAACAAATTATAAATGCTGCTATTGCAACAAAACGTAAGATTGCGGTTGTTGGCCGCAGTATGGTTAACGTTGTAGGTATCGCTTCTGATCTTGGCTACTTGAATATTCCAGAGGGAATGATTATTGAGCCGGAAGAAGTAAACAAATTAGCTGCTGATCGTGTTGTTATTTTGTGTACAGGCAGTCAAGGAGAGCCGATGTCGGCGCTTACTCGCATGGCTCGTTCGACACATCGCAAAGTTGATATTTTACCAGGCGACACCGTCATTATTGCGGCAACACCAATCCCGGGCAATGAAAGATATGTTGGTCGTACTGTTGATGAATTATTCCGCCTTGGCGCAAATGTTATTTACGGAAATGGTTCCGTTTCAGGCGTTCACGTATCTGGTCACGGCAGCCAAGAAGAACTTAAGCTTATGCTTAACTTGATTAAGCCCAAATACTTCATTCCTATCCACGGTGAATATCGTATGCTTCGTCAGCATGCGAAGCTTGGAGAAGCAATCGGAATTGAGCGCGAGAACATTTTCGTTATTGATAACGGTGATACAGTTGAGTTCCAGAACGGCAGCGGCCGCAAAGGCTCGAAAGTACAAGCAGGAAACGTATTGATTGATGGATTGGGCGTAGGCGATGTAGGTAACATTGTATTGCGTGACCGCAAGCTTTTGTCGCAAGATGGCATTTTGGTCGTTGTTGTTACATTAAGCAAGCAAGATGGCGCGATCTTGTCTGGTCCAGATATTATTTCTCGCGGTTTCGTTTATGTTCGTGAATCCGAAGGTCTTCTTGATGAAGCCAATCGCATCGTAACATCGACGCTTACACGTTTGATGAATGATAAAGTAAATGAATGGGCATCGCTCAAAACGAATGTGAAGGATGCGCTTGGTCGTTTCTTGTACGAGCAGACTCGTCGTCGTCCAATGATTTTGCCAATCATTATGGAAGTTTAACATATAAATAATTAATGAAAAGAATCGCTTGTCCTTTCCGCAATTGCCGCGGCGGACACAAGCGATTCTTTTTTTATGTAAAAACCGAAACCGTTTCTGCTTGGTTTGTCAAATCAAGAGATCTAGACTGTATTTTGTATAATTTTTTGACCAGACCTCATACTATGACGAGCATCAACATAAGAGGGGGATATTTAAATGAATGGTCACACAAACATGCAGTTTACTTCAGAGCAGCCTGAACAACCTATTCCAGACGATAAAAAAAAGGCAAATGCTGTTGTCGAAACGATTCAGCAGCTTGGTCAGACAGCGGCTCCTGCATTGACGGAATCCAATATCTTTTGTATGACCATCATTGGGCAAGTGGAGGGACATCTCGTTTTGCCTCCGCAAAATAAAACGACTAAATATGAGCATCTTATTCCACAACTCGTAGCAGCTGAACAAAATCATAAAATTGAAGGTGTGTTTATCGTTCTGAATACTGTAGGCGGCGATGTCGAGGCAGGACTGGCAATAGCTGAAATGATTTCATCACTCAGCAAGCCAACAGTAACGCTCGTGCTTGGCGGAGGACATTCCATAGGTGTTCCGATTGCCGTAGCTGGCGATATGTCGTTTATTGCAGAGACAGCAACGATGACGATACATCCAATTCGTCTAAACGGTTTAGTAATCGGTGTACCACAAACCTTTGAATATTTGGATAAAATGCAGGAGCGCGTCGTACGATTTGTAACTTCGCACTCGAACGTGACGGAACATACATTTAAAGAGCTCATGTTCAAGACGGGGGAGCTTACACGGGATATAGGAACTACGGTTATTGGGTCAGATGCAGTCAAGCATGGTCTGATTGATGCCGTTGGCGGCTTGGGTGAGGCGTTAAAGGAATTAAACCGAAGAATTGAGGCTTCCAAGCTCGGCAGAATTGAGGTGAATATCCAATGACACTTTATACGAATATGCCTCTTGAGGTTGTGCTGGAGGGCTTTAATGACGAAATGGAGCAACCGCAAGAGGTATGGTCAAATGGTGTAAAGATGCAGGTGACTCCTATCGCACCGGGAATGGGGAAAATTATTCGTTTATTAGATTGCAGCCTCGATGACTATCTCAATCCAAATTTAATGCCGGGCACGATTGTGAATTATAAATAATGAACAAACAAATGTTCGTGCAAATGTCTCATAGGAACATTTGCCCACCTATGGTATAATCTTTTACCAGAGGTGACGGATTTGGCAAAGAAAAAGAGACGAAAAAAATCAATTGGCACAAACTTAAAATATGAAGTATATGGAATTTTGCTTATTACAATTTCAATTATTGCCCTCTCTGGTGAGGCGGCTGTCGGGCGCTCGTTATCCAAGCTGTTTGGGCTTGTGCTCGGCAAATTTTATTTTGTATTAGCACTAATTGGGATTGTCATTGGACTTGCGGTCATGATCAAACGCGCTTGGCCTAAAGGATGGACGAACAAGCGAACAGGTTTGTTTATTATGGTGCTGGCGTTTACACTCATGAGCTCCATATCTGAAATTGATCAAAAGCTGAGCCCTACGGTTGATTTGACAGGGTCGAAGATTTTTAATCAGCTTAGCAGCGATTTGAAATTATCTTTAATAAGTGTACCGGCCGAAAATGATTTGCCGATCAGAGACAAAGAAATAAGCGGTGGTTTTGTAGGCGCTATTCAATATTCATTATTTTTCTCTTTGTTCGGGTATTATGGCGCGAAGCTTATTATGTTTGTTATGTTCGCGATCTCTATCATGCTTATGACAGGTAAGTCGTATGTGGAGTTAGGGAGATTGGTTACGACCCGTGGCAATCGCATGTTCAAGCTGCTTGCAGCTAAATGGGAGAAGAGAGCTTCCCTGCGTGCTGCCGCAGCAGCACAAGCGAGTGCCAATGTTGGACAGGCTGATTTCGATGATGATGATGAAACGATTGATGACGATCATGAAAGTTATGTTGCTGCTCCTCCCAAGAAGAAGAAGAGAAGATCCTTGTTTTTCTCTTGGAGACAGGATCAAGATGAGGAAGAGTCTGATATATCCATTCATCCGCAGGATGAATGGGTGTTCGAGCCAAATGGAACGGACACGCTTGCAAGCGTGAAGCCAGCCTGGCAAAATGATATCGAACCGCCTTGGGAGAAATCCGGCGCCGATTTACATACAGAATTGACTCCAGATATTCATGAGCATGACAGCACGCCGCCATGGGAAAATGCTGGTGATGGTCTTATAATCGACCATGAGCCGCTTGTACCTAATCGTGATGAAGCATGGAACCAAACGAATCCTATCCAGGAATTGGCAAATTCAGAGCTGCTAAACGATACTCTGGAAGAGGCTGAGGATGATGATACGGATTTATTGGAGCCTGAAATAATCGAGGCTGGTGCTAATTCTTCAGAAGCGCTTATGTATGAGGAAGATACGGAGCAACCGATTCCGAAACGTCCTATTGCCGAAGAGAACGCACCTAAGCCTTACTTGCTGCCGCCTTTTACACTGCTTACTAAACCGAATTTAATGAGCAAAAATGCAGATGCATCCGACATGTACGACTCTCGCCGAAAGCTGGAGGCAACGCTGGAAAGCTTTAGCGTACGTGCCAAGGTACTGGATGTTGTTCGCGGGCCAGCAGTAACTCGTTATGAAGTTCAGCCGGCAACAGGCGTTAAGGTTAGCCGAATTGTTGGTTTAACGGATGATATCGCTCTTGCGCTAGCAGCTAAGGATATTCGGATGGAGGCACCGATTCCGGGGAAATCAGCCATAGGGATAGAAGTGCCAAATATGGAGGTTTCCGTCGTAACGATGCGGGAGGTAATGGAAACCACTGCGTTTCAAAATGCTGCGTCCAAATTGTCTATCGCGTTCGGCCGAGATATATCGGGACAGACGATCGTAGGCAACTTAGCCAAAATGCCCCATTTGCTTGTAGCAGGTGCTACAGGTTCGGGTAAATCCGTTTGTATTAACGGCATTATTACGAGTATTTTGTATAAGGCTGCGCCAGACGAGGTTAAATTTCTTATGATTGACCCAAAAATGGTTGAGCTGAACGTATACAATGGAATTCCGCATTTGCTCGCTCCTGTTGTTACGAATCCTAAGCGTGCTTCTCTGGCTCTAAAGAAAATTGTTGTTGAGATGGAAAGCCGCTATGAGCTTTTCTCAAAATCCGCAACTCGCAATATCGAAGGCTACAACAATTTAATGGCCGATAATCCTGCAGCTGTTCTTCCTTATATCGTTGTTATTGTGGACGAGCTTGCTGACTTGATGATGGTTGCTGCAAACGATGTAGAGGACTCCATTGCAAGGCTTGCTCAAATGGCGCGTGCAGCTGGTATTCATCTTATCATTGCAACGCAGCGGCCATCAGTCGATGTCATTACGGGCGTTATTAAAGCAAACATTCCTTCTCGTATTGCTTTCGGTGTATCTTCTCAGGTAGACTCTCGCACCATTCTTGATATGGTAGGAGCAGAAAAGCTGCTTGGTCGCGGTGATATGCTTTTCTTGCCGGTTGGGATGTCGAAGCCGATCAGGGTGCAAGGGGCTTTTTTATCCGATCAGGAAGTAGAATCATTAGTAAACTACGCACGCGGTCAAGCCGAAGCGCAGTATAAAGAGGATCTTGTACCGGAAGTTGAAGAGGAAACAACGGATGGGAACGAAATGCTCGATGAGCTTTATGATCAGGCGGTACAAGTGATATTGGAAGCGAAGCAGGCATCGGTTTCCTTGCTGCAGCGGCGGATGAGAATTGGCTATACTAGAGCGGCAAGATTAATCGACCAAATGGAGGCTCGCTCTATTGTTGGTCCTTATGAAGGCAGTAAGCCGCGGGAAGTGCTAATTACACTCGATCAATTTCAAGCTGGAAGAGCTAGCTCATAATACCGAAGTTTGCAGAAAACGGAACGAAGTGCATAGAAGTGGGATCAACTTCTCATACTAAAGTTAGGTAACGCTACCTTAAGCGAACTAACTTGCAAGAGAAAGGCAGATCCCATCATGAGAAATCGTTTGATTTTGGTGACCTCGATTATCGTGCTGTTGTTGTTCGGTTCCTTTTCGTTACTGAGCGGAAAGCATGACGGAGTAAAGGAAACGTTCAGCAACGCCACCTTAACGGTAGGCTCAACTGGACAAGACGTAAAAGAATTGCAAGGACGGCTAAAGCACCTCGGTTATTTTAAAGGTGATATAGACGGGAAGTTTGGATCGAGCACAAAAAATGCGGTCACTTGGTTTCAATGGAAGTTTGGGCTTAAATCGGACGGTATTGTCGGTGCCAAAACAAAGCTGAAGCTCTGGGAAGCAACCAAAAAATGGACGCCATCAGCAGCAGCCCCGCCTGCTTCCGGTTCTAATTCTGGCGGTAAAGAAAATGCTGGTTCTTCCGGCAATAAGGCACCCATTGGAGGTTCCAACCGATTAGGCTTGTCGGAAAATGACATACAGATTATGGCTAATGCCGTATACGGTGAAGCAAGAGGCGAGCCGTATGAAGGCCAAATCGCGGTTGCAGCGGTTATCATTAACCGTATGAAGTCTCAAAGTTTCCCCAACACGATTTATGGTGTCATCTTCCAGCCTGGTGCCTTTACAGCGGTTGCTGACGGTCAAATTTGGCTCACGCCTAATGCGAAAGCGCGCGAGGCAGTTATGGATGCCATAAACGGCCAAGATCCGTCTGGCGGTTGTCTTTATTATTTCAATCCAGAAACAGCAACCTCAAAATGGATCTGGACAAGAACACAAATTAAAACAATCGGCAAGCATATATTCTGTATGTAACTATAAGCCATTCTCGAAAGGAAGCAGCCGTTACTGCCTAGTGCAGCAGTGGTTGCTTCTTCCATTTCCTATAGGTTAGAATGGTATAGTGATTTGTTTAATGGAATAGATTTACTCTATAACGCGCCGTTGAAAGGAGCAAACTGAGTGTCCACATTTGAAAGAGGGCAGCTGCAGCGCATTCGTCTGCATGTATTGCCTACAAAACGATTCAAAACGTTTGCCATTTCGTTATTTGCGGGACTTTCACTTGAAGAAGCAACAGTAACACCGGTTGCTCTTATTCCGTTTGTACTGAGAAGAGGCACGGCGAAATTACCAGAAACGATTACTTTTCGTGAGAAGCTTGATGATTTATATGGAGCAGGCTTTGGGTTTGATGTATATAAAAGAGGCGACTCTCAGATCGTTCAATTTCGAATGGATGTCATAAATGATGAGTTTGTTTCATCCGATACTCCACTTCTTGCAGAATCGCTGCAATTTCTAGGTGATGTAATAACAGACCCGCTCATAGATCAGAATGGTTTCCATCAGAAGTATGTAGATGCCGAAAAAACGACGCTCAGAAAACGTTTAGAGGCGATCGTAAATGATAAAATTCGATACGCTGCTGAGCGCTGCTTGGAAGAAATGTGCGCGGATGAGCCTTATCGTTTGCATCCACTAGGTAAGCTTGCTGAAATCGAATCCATTACCTCATCGTCACTTTATGATTCCTATTTGCAGTGGCTGGATAATGCAGCGCTTGACTTGTATGTCGTTGGAGATACGACGCTTGAGGAAGTAACGAAGCTTGTGTCGAGCGCCTTCAAGCTGAAGGATGGTTCACCATCTGCTTATTCAACGCCTAACATCCACCACCCTGTTAAGGAAGTAAAACAGGTTACAGAACGGATGGAAGTGAGTCAAGGTAAGCTGAATTTAGGACTTCGTACGGGAGTCGGGTATGTTGACGATGCTTATCCAGCTGCATTAATGTACAACGGCATCTTGGGCGGATACCCTCATTCGAAGCTTTTCTTGAATGTCCGCGAGAAAGAGAGCTTGGCTTATTACGCTGCATCCCGTCTTGATGGACATAAAGGGTTATGCACAATTCAATCCGGAATTGAGTTTGCAAATTACGAGCGAGCAGTTGCGATTATTAAAGAGCAGCTTGAAAGTATGCGTCAAGGAAATCTCTCGGAACTTGAGATGAACCAAACCAAGGCGATGATATCCAATCACCTTCGTGAGCTTCAAGACTCAGCATATGAGATGATTGCTTATGATTTTAATGGCGTGTTAACGGGTAAAGATCGAAGTGCAGAGCAGTTGCTTGAACAGGTTCAAGCGGTAACAGCTGAGGATATCGTTAAGGTTGCAGAGCAAGTACAGCTCGATACGATTTACTTTTTGCGCGATCGAAAGGAGGCATAAAAGGTGCAGACCCTAAATTATCCAAATGTTCAGGAAACCTTGTATCGTGAAGTGCTTGATAATGGACTTGAAGTTATCGTGCTTCCGAAGGAAGGCTTTCATAAAACGTACGCGACATTTTCTACAAAATACGGTTCCGTTGACAACCGTTTTTCAGTTGGCAGCCAGCCGCCTGTAAAAGTGCCGGACGGTATTGCACATTTTTTGGAACATAAAATGTTCGAAGAGCCTACAGGCGATATTTTCGCAGTATTTGCCTCTCAAGGTGCATCGGCTAATGCCTTTACGAGCTTTGACCGAACCGTATACTTGTTTTCGGCAACGGAGCAAATTAACGCGAATTTAGAGACGCTTATCAATTTTGTTCAGAACCCTTATTTTACGGATACAAATGTGGAGAAGGAAAAAGGGATCATTGAGCAAGAAATCAATATGTACCGCGACAATCCGGATTGGAGAGTCTATTTTGGATTGATTGATGCGCTTTATCATGAGCATCCTGTTCATATTGATATCGCCGGCACTGTCGAGTCCATCAGGCAAATAGATAAGGAAACGCTATATCGCTGCTATGAAACGTTTTATCACCCATCAAACATGTTGTTGTTTGTTGTTGGCGGAGTGAAGGCGGAGGAAGTATTCCAGCTTGTCCGCGACAATCAAAATAGCAAGTCATTTGAACCACAAGGACCGATTGAACGTTATTTTGAGAAAGAGCCGGAAACAGTGAAAATTGCGCGTAAGGTAACGGAGCTTCCTGTATCATTGCCTAAATGCATGCTGGGCTTCAAAGAAAAGCAGACAGGTCTTGAAGGGGAAGCGCTTCTTCGTCAAGAAGTAACGACCAAGCTGATGTTGGATGCTTTGATTGGACCTAGCTCTAAGCTTTATCAGCAGCTGTATGAAAATGATCTGATCTCAGATTCATTTGGAAGCGAGTATAATTCGAGTACGGGTTATGCTTTCTCCGTTATCGGCGGAGATACTCCAAATCCTGATGAGCTTATAAAGCAAATCCGAACGGCGGTTGAAGCCGTTTTGGTAAGCGGTATTGAGCCTGCTGCGTTTGAAAGATCCAAACGTAAAAAAATCGGTGGATATTTGCGTATGCTTAACTCCCCAGAAGCAATTGCCGGTGAATTTACAAGATATCGATTCCGTGACAGCGACATGTTCGACGTCCTCGATTTCTATGAGAAATGTACACTTGAACAAGTGAATGAACGGCTCCGCGAGCATTTTGATTTTGATCAGCTTGCAGTATCCATTGTGGAACAGCCTTCAAAATGAAGACGCTCCAACAGATGACGGTTCTTATTACGGGGGGAAGCCGCGGCATCGGAGCAGCTATTGCTAAACGATTTGCTGCGGAAGGCGTAAATATCGTTATCCATTACTTGCAATCTCATGAAACAGCAAATGAAACGGCACGGATGTGCATGGCTCTTGGCGCGAATGTGTTAACCATTTCTGCTGATCTGCGCTCTAAGGAGCAGCTGGAGCGGATGCGGGAGAAGCTGGAGAGCCATAATATGCTTCCCGATATATTGGTTAATAATGGCGGAATTTCACATTATGGCATGTTAATGGATGTGACAGAGGAAGAATGGGATGATGTGATGGCGGTCAACCTAAAAGGAATGTTCCTTTGTTCGCAGCTATTTATGCCGAATATGATTGCACAGCGCTTTGGCCGCATCATAAATGTTTCTTCTATTTGGGGAATGTCAGGTGCTTCGTGCGAGGTTCTCTATTCCACGACGAAGGGTGGCATGAACGCCTTTACTAAGGCGCTGGCGAAAGAGCTGGCGCCGACAGGCGTTACTGTCAATGCGGTTGCTCCTGGTGCAGTTGAGACAGAAATGATGGATGGGTTCAATGCGGAGGAAAAGGCAGCTATTCAGCAGGAAATTCCGGTTGGGCGTTTTGGCTCAACAGATGAAATTGCTTCACTTGTTTATTTTCTTGCACTGCCGGAATCTTCCTATATTACGGGCCAAGTCATTAGTCCGAATGGCGGATGGCATACGTAGTCGGTGGCTGCTGCTGCTTGGGACAAGCTTGTTGCATAATTAGAACAGTGTTTACGCATCATATGACTGTTGATGATTTTTTTCTATACCCTTAGGAGGCGAAGAAACATGTCAACCGTACTTTCTAATTTTGCAACATGGAAGCAATTTTTGGCAGAGCGCGTATCGCAAGCCAAAAAAATCGGCATGACGGAAGAAACGATTTCAAGCTTAGCTTACGAAATCGGTACTTTTCTCGACGAGAAGGTCGATCCGAAAAATGAGGAAGAACGCGTATTGAAGCAGCTATGGGACGCCGGCGATGAAGCAGAACGCAAAACACTTGCATGCTTAATGGTCAAGCTCGTTCAGGAGTCTTAGCAGCAATCGTACGAAATCGTCATCTTCCTTAACAAAAGCAGAAGCAGAAGAGCCTCCTCTAGGAGGCTTTTCTGCAATGTTTCTTTTTGGGTTGCAGGATTGTGACGAAACTTGTAGAATTATGTTTCATGATGTATGTAATCTTCTTTTACATACTTCTACAAGAACAGGTTTAGGACGGTGACCGCATTGGAATCGARACAATGGTACATGGAATACAAAATACATAAAAACCGCCCGGGTTTGCTTGGAGATATCGCCTCATTGCTCGGTATGCTTGAGGTTAATATTATGACAATTAACGGTGTGGAAGRTAGAACAAGAGGCATGCTGCTTCAAACTGACGATGATGAGAAGATTGAATTGCTTGGCAAAATGCTGCAAAAAGTAGATAATATTACTGTTAACAAACTGAGAACGCCTACAATTGTAGATATTTTGGCAGTGCGCCATGGACGCTACATTGAGCGTGACTCTGATGATCGCAAGACGTTTCGTTTTACACGTGATGAGCTAGGCATTTTGGTCGATTTTTTGGGTGAAGTGTTTAAACGAGACGGCAATCAGGTTATAGGAGTAAGAGGGATGCCGCGAGTTGGGAAGACGGAATCCATTATTGCAGGAAGCGTATGCTCGAACAAACGATGGTCCTTTGTGTCCTCCACCTTATTGCGCCAGACGGTTAGAAGCCAGATGTCAGAGGATGAAATGCAGCCGAATACAATCTTTATCATTGATGGCATCGTCAGTACGATTCGTTCAAATGAAAAGCATTACAGCTTGCTTCAGGAAATTATGGCTATGCCATCAACTAAAGTAATTGAGCATCCGGACATATTTATTAAGGAATCCAATTACGATTACAGCCATTTTGATATTATTGTTGAATTACGGAACAACCCAGATGAAGAAATTTCTTATGAGTCCTTTACAACTAACTATACAGACGATTTCTAATCGGAAGGAGGCCGTCTCATGTCTGACTTAGGAGAATTGCTTCGCAAGGCGAGAGAGCAACGTGGATTAACGCTTGACGATATTCAAGAAACGACAAAAATTAGAAAACGGTATTTGGAAGCGATTGAAAGTGGAGACCACACGGTTTTGCCTGGTCCTTTTTATGTACGAGCATTTGTGAAAAATTACTCAGAAGCTGTTGGGCTTGATCCGGACGAAGTGCTTCGTTTGTATCAGCATGAGGTGCCTGCAGCGCCGGTAGAACAAATATCTGAGCCAATTGTATCAAGATCACCAAGACGTGTGCAGTCCCAGTCTTCAGAAAGACTAGGGAAAATCGGCTTCAATGTGATGATGTGGTCGTTTCTTATTTTAATTGTTGTCGTCATCTGGGTGTATGTTATTAATAATGACACAGGTGGTGCCAAACAAACCGACAACAATACCAATATCACGGAAGTTTCAAAACCTCCAGCTACGAACGAGGGAGGAACCGCGGGTGGCAACGAAAACACGCCAACCGACAATCCAGCTCCGCCAACACCAACACAAGCACCAACGACGGTTACTTTCGGAAGTAAAGTAGGCAAAGCGGATCAATATGATATCGGTCCTGTTGGCGTTGCTCATAAGGTTGAAGTTAAAGTGAGCGGCGGCAGAAGCTGGTTAGAGGTACGTTCAAACAGCAATCAAGGCGAGAAGCTTTATTCTGCAAATGCTGAGGACGGCAGTGTAGAATCATTTGAACTTACGGGTCCGCTTTATATCAATGTTGGTAGAGCAGATTTGACGGAAATTAAGGTTGATGGCGTTATTGTTCCTGACGGGGACAGAGCGGGCTCGAAGAAGCTGCTGCTTAAACCTCTAATTGACGAAAACGCTGCAACAGGTGGAAATTCTGAAACTGGAACTGAATCTGGCGCTAACACAGATACAGGTACGGGAACGAATCAAACGAAAACGGAATAATGATTACCGTAACAAAGGAGAGATTGAATTGGCATCAGAAAATGCATTTGATATTGTATCCAAGGTGGATATGCAAGAATTAGCCAATGCGATTAAGCAGGCGGAGCGGGAAATTGAAACACGCTTTGATTTTAAAGGCAGCAAGAGCTCCATTGCACTTGAGAAGGAAGACCTTGTTGTTGCTTCAGAGGATGAATATAAGCTTAAGAGCGTGCTGGACATTTTATTATCCAAAATGGTAAAACGCGGAGTTCCAATTAAAAATATGGACTACGGAAAAATTGAAGGTGCTTCCGGCAATACGGTTCGTCAGCGCATTAAGCTAAGACAGGGTATTGAGCAGGATGTCTCGAAAAAAATTAATATTCTTATCCGCGATTCAAAGCTGAAGGTAAAAAGCTTGATTCAAGGCGACCAGTTGCGAGTTTCCGGTAAAAGCTTAG
Source organism: Paenibacillus sp. TAF43_2 (assembly GCF_052113545.1). Taxonomy (NCBI): domain Bacteria; kingdom Bacillati; phylum Bacillota; class Bacilli; order Caryophanales; family Paenibacillaceae; genus Paenibacillus; species Paenibacillus sp. TAF43_2. The sequence continues at coordinate 26,508 of NZ_JBFRDK010000044.1, read as the reverse complement.
ATGATTTGCAAGCTGTTATGAAGCTGCTTAGGGAAGCAGATTTGCCTGTAGAGCTTCAATTTACTAATTATCGTTCCTAACAAGCAAAAACTACTTCAGTTTCCTCTGGATGCTGAAGCAGCTTTGACGAAGAAATATAAGATGAGTAGGTGCAAAATATATACTTTCTTATATTTAAAAAGGCTTCGTTTCATCGGTTTCCGAGAAACGGGGCTTTTCGTTTTGGTAAAGCCAAAGATGAAAAATGAGGCTTTAGCCGCTTTTGACACGTGTAATGGCATGTATTATACTTATTTAGACAGCTTTACAGTTGGATCTGGGGGATACATAGATGAGAGAAAAAACACATGCGGTCACTCAAAGCTGCTTTACAAATGAGTTGCAGCTGGGACGAAAATCTGATTTTTTTTACAAACAAAGGGTTCGCGTAACGCACACCTATGAGTTAGATCGATCTGAGGAGGGAATTGCGTGAATCTGGCGAACCGCATTACACTAGCCAGAATATTTTTGGTGCCGGTTATTATGTTTTTTCTGCTTATTAAAGTGGATTTGGGGTCGTTCACGATTTCTGACTTCTCCATTACATACAATCAAATTGCAGCGGCACTCATTTTTATTGTGGCAGCAAGCACAGACGGTCTAGATGGTTATATTGCAAGGAAAAACAAAATTGTAACTAACCTCGGCAAGTTGCTTGACCCTTTGGCGGATAAGCTTCTCGTGGCGGCAGTTCTCATTTCACTTGTTGAAATGGATAAACTTAATGCGCTGATTGCAATTGTTATTATCAGTAGAGAGTTTGCTGTTACAGGACTTCGTCAAATCGCACTTTTAGAGGGTTCTGTTATGGCTGCCAGCACTTGGGGAAAATGGAAGACGGCGATTCAAATTACGATGATTATCGCTCTCCTTATTAATAATTTCCCATTCAATTTTATTGATTTTCCATTCGATGTTATCGCAAGCTGGGTTGCAGCTGCTATTACGGTTTACTCAGGCATTGATTATTTCTTGAAGAACAAACATCTGATTCCGGTAGAATAATGGTAAAGCATCTTTCCGTCAAAAAGGGGAGATGCTTTTGCTTATATGCCTGTATTTGCCTGTATTTACTCATACATTTGAATATGAAGGAGAACTTGAATCATGAAAGCAGAAATTATTGCAGTCGGGACAGAGCTGCTGCTCGGGCAAATTGTTAATACGAATGCCCAATACTTATCGCAGAAGCTTGCAGAGTTGGGTGTAGACGTCTATTTTCAGACTGTAGTTGGGGATAATTCTGCTCGCCTGAGGCAAGCCATTGAGATCGGCAGAAGCCGAGCGGATTTGCTTGTTTTYACTGGCGGACTCGGACCAACACAAGATGATCTTACAAAAGATGTATTAGCTGATTATTTGAACCGTGAGCTGAGTATTCATGAGCCGTCTATGTCAGCAATTGAGCAGATGTTCAGCTCGCGCGGCATTCATATGGTGGAGAGCAATCGTCGTCAGGCTTTGATGATCGATGGCGGGGTTCCGTTGGAAAATACAACAGGCTTAGCAGTTGGCAACGGTTTGTCTGTTGATGGAACACTTTATTTGCTGCTGCCGGGACCGCCGCGTGAAATGAAGCCGATGATGGAAGGCGCCGGTGAACGGTGGCTGCGTTCGATGTTGGGAGAGGCCAATCCGCTTTATTCTCGCATTTTAAAGTTTGCGGGGATAGGTGAATCCAACCTCGAAGCTAAGCTTCTGGATCTGATTGATGGGCAGCTTGATCCTACGATCGCGCCATATGCAAAGGAAGGCGAGGTTTCGATACGCGTATCGACCAAAGCGAGCTCTTCCATTGAGGCTGATCTGAAAATCGATAAAAGTGTGCAGCAGATTAAGGATCGGGTAGGCGAGTATTTGTATGCAGAGCAGGATATCCCTCTGGAGGAGGAGGTTATACACCTGCTGAGAGCCTCAAGACGCAAGCTGGCGAGCGCGGAAAGCATTAGTGGGGGTTTGCTTGCCGAGCTAATTACAAACGTTCCTGGAAGCAGTGGAGAGTACGTAGGAGGGGTTGTCACCTACACCAATATAATGAAGCATCATTTGCTCAGCATTCCGATGACTCAACTTGAAGGCGAAGGGGCTCCTGGAGCGATTAGCGATTCGACTGCTGCTTTGATGGCAGAGCGGGTTCGAGAACTCTCCGATGCTGATTTTGGCGTTTCTTTGACAGGAGTTGCTGGACCAGCGCAATCAGAAGGCAAGCCAGTGGGTCTTGTCTATGTAGGAATTGCCGAGCGCGGCAAACCGACCGCTGTTCATACGCTGAATTTGAGCGGCGGCAGAGGCATGATCAGAATGCGAGCAGTAAAGTCTGCTTTGTATCGTTTGTGGCTTGCGCTGCAAGCACGGTAATTTTGCTGATTAGGAATGGCAGATGCATGTTTGGTAAATGGATAATTGCCATAAATAATGTTTGTCAATTGACGGTTTGACCGTTATAATAAAGCTTAGTTATCGGAAGAACCGTAGCGAAGATTACCTTTGCTGCGGTTTTTTTATGTCCATTTAAGGGGGCGAAGCGAAAAGGCGAATGTATGTTCGAAAAAATGCTTGTCAACCTGCCGGAAAAAAGGTATCATAAAATTATAAATAAAGAAGGATGTGAGTTTCTTGTCGGATCGTCGCGCTGCACTAGAAATGGCTTTGCGTCAAATTGAGAAACAATTTGGTAAAGGCTCCATCATGAAATTGGGAGAATCCACACACATGCAAGTTGAGACCGTGCCTAGCGGTTCGCTTGCTCTAGATATTGCTTTGGGAATAGGCGGATTACCGCGTGGACGGGTTATCGAAATATATGGGCCGGAATCTTCTGGTAAAACGACAGTCGCGCTTCACGCGATTGCTGAGGTTCAAAAAATTGGCGGACAAGCTGCCTTTATCGATGCCGAGCACGCGCTTGACCCGCTTTATGCAAGCAAGCTTGGTGTAAATATTGATGAGCTATTGCTTTCGCAGCCTGATACAGGCGAACAAGCTTTGGAAATTGCCGAAGCTCTTGTAAGAAGCGGCGCGGTAGATATTATCGTTATTGACTCTGTTGCGGCACTTGTACCGAAAGCTGAAATCGAAGGCGACATGGGTGATTCTCACGTAGGTCTTCAAGCTCGTCTGATGTCTCAGGCTTTGAGAAAGCTATCGGGAGCAATTAGCAAATCGAAAACAATTGCGATCTTTATTAACCAATTGCGTGAGAAAGTCGGCGTTATGTTCGGTAACCCCGAGACAACACCAGGCGGACGCGCATTGAAATTCTACTCAAGCGTACGTCTTGACGTACGTCGTATTGAGACGCTGAAGCAAGGCAATGACATGATAGGTAACCGTACTCGTATTAAGGTTGTTAAGAACAAGGTTGCTCCACCGTTTAAGCAAGCTGAGGTGGACATCATGTACGGCGAAGGTATTTCCAGAGAAGGTACGCTTGTTGATATCGGTGTTGAGATGGATATCGTTCAGAAGAGCGGAGCATGGTTCTCTTACAATGGCGAGCGTCTGGGCCAAGGTCGTGAGAATGCGAAGCAATATTTGAAAGATCACAAGGATGTTGCCGAAGTTATTGAAAAGCAAATTCGCGATGCGAGCAACTTGTCTGCAGCTGCAACTCAGGCTAATTTCAAACCTGATGAAGACGATGAAGAGTTCGAAGATCTAGAATAAATTGTCCGGCAATTATACGTGTTGATGCTTCGCCGTCCTGTTAGGGACGGCGAAGCTGTGTTTAGAGAGGATGTACCGTATGACCCAAAGCCATTCAAGAACCGAAGAAGAATGGATGATATTATCCGTTAAGCAAGACAAAAAAGAACGGAAGTTATACCATCTTTTTGCCGAGTCAGAGAAAGCTATTCTGTCCGTGCATGAAGATATATTGATTCGTTATCGATTGACCAAGGGACAAATTGTAACCGAAGCTCAAGCCGATGAAATACGAATGGAAGATGAGCGTTATCGGGGATATATAATGGCTATCGCATATTTGGGTGCAAGACCGCGAACGAGAAAGCAGATTGAGCAATATTTGAATCGCAAGTTTTTTGAAGCTGACAATATTCAGTATGCCCTTGACCGTTTAGAAAGAGAGCATATTGTGGATGATGAACAATATGCACGCCAATTTGCGACCAGCCGACTTAAGAATCGCTTAAAGGGTCGACGGTTCATTCAGCAAGAGCTGCAGCAGCGAGGCGTGTCGAAAGAAGCCGCAGCAGAAGCAATCGGTTCACTGGACCAGAAAGTGGAATTAGCATCTGCTAAGAAGGCTGCGGAGAAGAAATGGCGATCTTTAAAAGGCGAACCATTTGAGAAAAAACGTAAGCTTATGGGGTATTTAATGCGCAGCGGCTTTCCGGGAGATATCGTGAAAGACGTGATAAAGTCGATCGATCTGGATGGGGAAGAAGACTCATTCGAGGAAGATGATGGGCTTTTGCTTGACAATTGATTTTACGAAAAGATAAAATGAGGTTGTATTCCTTCATTATTGAATCAATTTTCCTTCCAAAAGTTGATTCAATACGATTATTTTCGTCAAATTAGTAAATGTTTAAACGGTTTGAAGCCGGTTGAAAACCTAATATCATCCCAAGCAGTGCCTTGGTGTATGCAACAAGGAGGTGAACAAGATGCCTAATGAGATCATTTGGATCTTGATCTGTCTCTTTGTTGGCGCAATATTCTTTGGGATTGGTTATTTTATTCGAAAGTCGATTGCCGAGGCCAAAATTTCAAGTGCTGAGCAAGCTGCTATTGTAATCGTAGAAAATGCGAAAAAAGAAGCGGAAGCTCAGAAGAAAGAAACTGTGCTAGAGGCAAAAGATGAAGTCCACAAACTTCGTTCCGAAGCCGAGAGAGACATTCGTGAACGTCGCAACGAGGCTCAACGTCAGGAAAGACGTTTGCTCCAAAAAGAGGAGTCGCTGGATAAAAAGTTAGAAGCGCTAGAACGCAAAGAAGAAACTGTAGCCAACAAAGAAAAACGGATCGAAGAAACGCAAGAGCAGATCGACTCCATTTACAAGCAACAGTTAAGTGAATTGGAACGTATATCGAGTCTGACAACGGAAGATGCGAAATCGATCATTTTATCCAATGTTGAACAGGAAGTACGACATGAGACAGCACAGATGATTAAAGAGATCGAGCAGCAAGCGAAAGAAGAGGCCGATAAGAAAGCCCGTGATATTATATCACTAGCTATTCAGCGCTGTGCGGCAGATCATGTGGCTGAGACGACGGTTTCCGTCGTAACCTTGCCTAATGAAGAAATGAAAGGCCGTATTATTGGGCGTGAAGGCCGTAATATCCGTGCTTTGGAAACATTGACTGGTATCGATCTTATTATCGACGATACACCGGAAGCGGTCATTTTATCTGGTTTCGACCCGATAAGACGCGAAATTGCCCGCACTTCTTTGGAAAAGCTTGTGGCTGACGGTCGTATCCATCCTGCCCGCATTGAAGAAATGGTTGAAAAATCTCGTAAAGAAGTGGATGAGCGTATCCGTGAATACGGTGAGCAAGCTACTTTCGAGGTTGGCGTTCATAGCTTGCATCCGGATTTAATCAAGATTTTAGGTCGATTGAAATATCGGACAAGTTATGGTCAAAACGTGCTGAAGCACTCAATGGAGGTCGCTTACTTGACTGGATTGATGGCAGCAGAGCTTGGTCAAGATGTTACGCTCGCAAGGCGTGCAGGCTTGCTGCATGATATCGGTAAAGCGCTTGACCACGAAGTTGAAGGATCACACGTTGAGATCGGCGTTGAGCTCGCTAAGAAATACAAGGAGCATCCTGTCGTAATTAACAGTATTGCCTCCCATCACGGTGATACGGAAGCCACTTCCGTTATCGCGATGCTCGTAGGAGCAGCAGATGCATTGTCCGCTGCACGCCCTGGAGCTCGTCGTGAAACCCTTGAAACGTATATCAAACGTCTGGAGAAGCTTGAAGACATTTCCGAATCGTTTGAAGGCGTTGAAAAATCATACGCGATCCAAGCTGGCCGCGAAGTGCGCGTCATGGTGCAGCCAGAGAAAATCGATGATACAGAAGCATTCCGACTCGCTCGTGATATTACGAAGAAAATCGAGAGCGAACTTGATTATCCGGGACATATTAAAGTTACGGTTATTCGTGAGACACGCGCGGTTGAATATGCAAAGTAAGCAAAAAAAATATAAGCTTTTCAGAAAAGTGGCTGCTAGTTAGCCACTTTTCTGTTTGCAGGCGTACAAAAAAGGAAGTGTAATGAATGAACGTATTATTTATCGGCGATATCGTAGGCAATGTAGGAAGAAGCGCGTTAAAGCGAGTACTGCCAGCACTTAAAAGTAAATATAACCCTCATATTATTATTGCGAATGGCGAGAATGCCGCTGCTGGTCGTGGGATTACAGCAACCATTGCTAAAGAATTTTTCGAATGGGGAATCCATGGCATAACGATGGGCAACCATACGTGGGATAATAAAGATATTTTTGAATGGATCGACGACGAGCCGCGCTTGGTTCGCCCAGCAAATTATGCAGAAGGCGCTCCTGGACAAGGCATGGCTTTTATTAAGGCTGGCGGCAAGCAGCTTGCTATTATTAACTTGCAAGGCCGCACCTTTTTACCGCCAATCGATTGTCCATTCCGCAAAGCAGACGAATTGATCGAAGAGGCAAAAGAGCAAACGAACAATATTCTTGTTGATTTTCATGCGGAAGCAACCTCGGAGAAAATCGCGATGGGATGGCATCTCGATGGCAGAGCTTCTATCGTGCTTGGCACGCATACGCATGTACAAACGAATGATGATACGATCCTTCCTGGGGGCACGGCTTACATAACAGATGTTGGCATGGTTGGCCCTAAAGAAGGTGTGCTTGGCATGGAGCGAAACGCTGTATTGCATAAATTTATTACGCAGTTGCCGGTTCGCTTTGTAGTGGATGAAGGCAAGTGGCATTTGCATGCGATCTCTGTTCAAATCGATGATGCGACAGGGCAGGCCCGGAAAATTGAGAAGATTCGTCTTACGGAAGATGAATGGCTTCTGATGTAATGCTATGATTCTATCGAAAGTTCTGACAATTCAGAACAGTTTGTTAATATGCGGAATAAAAGCAGGAATTTTTTAAACTCCCTCGAATACTATTTAAAAGTGGAATCCATCCAACAGTCCAAGGGGAGGTTCTTTTTATGGATGTATTAAAAGTTTCAGCAAAGTCCAATCCAAATTCCGTTGCAGGTGCGCTAGCTGGCGTTCTTCGTGAACGTGGTGGTGCGGAGCTGCAAGCCATTGGTGCTGGTGCGTTAAATCAAGCGATCAAAGCAGTTGCGATTGCTCGTGGATTTGTCGCTCCCAGCGGGGTGGATTTAATTTGCATACCGGCTTTTACTGACATTGTTATTGATGGGGAGGATCGAACAGCAATCAAATTGATTGTTGAACCTCGGTAGCAAGTCCAAGCGGCGTTAAGATGTAAGCCAATTGGATTAAAAAACAATCGTTCGCCTGTTTACGTCGTAGACAGGTTTTTTTGCTGCAAATTATAAACGGTGAGGTGCGTCTATGAAAGTGGTAGATTTCCATTGCGATGTGCTATGCAAACTGTTGATTGATGAAAATTTAAATTTTCAAGGCAATAAGCCCGGCAAATTAGATGTTACATACGAGCGTTTAAAGGCTGCAGGAACGATCTTGCAAACTTTTGCTATCTATATTCCACAATCAATGAATGGTCGACTAGAGCCGATTTTGGAGAGTATAGATCGTTTCCACCAGATGGTATTAAGCTGCGAGGACATGGTGTGGGTAAGGACAACCCATGACTTGGATTCTTGTATTAAGGATGGAAAAATCGGAGCATTACTGTCGCTTGAAGGTGTTGATGGTCTTCAAGGACAAATGTCGCTGCTTCGCATCATGCATCAATTAGGCATACGTGCAGCTGGAATGACATGGAATCATGCGAATTGGGCTGCGGACGGAGCGATGGAGCAGCGTGGCGGGGGCTTGACCGCAAAAGGGAAATTGCTAGTAGAAGAATGCAATAATTTGGATATACTAATAGATGTATCACATTTATCTGAACGTGCGTTCTGGGATGTTGCTGAGCTTTCCAAGAGACCGATCCTAGCCTCTCATTCAAATGCAAGAGCAATTTGTGATCATCCGCGAAATTTGAGGGATGCCCAAATTGAAAAAATAATTGAGATGCATGGAGTAGTAGGGGTTACTTTTGTGCCTTGGTTTGTATCCAGCGCGGAAGTCGTTGTCATCGATGATTTATTGCGTCATATTGAGCATATTTGTGAGCTGGGCGGAGCATCGCATATTATGCTCGGCTCTGATTTTGACGGAATTGATAGTTATATGAAACAATTAACGCATCCTGGAGAACTCGTTAATCTTCAAGAGGCACTTCTTAAACGATATTCTGAGCAGCAAACAGAACAGTTTATGTCCGGCAATGCACTTCGTTTTCTTCGGGAAAATCTCCCTTTTAACTAAAAGGAATTCGATCTATTTGCGGTATGGGATTGATCGAAACAAACTATGCTTATATTAAGCGTTTACATCTTGATTTTTATAGATATGCGCTTTAAACTTGTTGTGACTGTTATGAATTATACTATATAATTACTTGATGAAATAGAATATTGCACGTTTTAGACAAAGAGGAGTTGGGCATTTTGATTAGTCAATTGTCTTGGAAGATCGGGGGACAACAAGGTGAAGGCGTCGAAAGTACAGACCGGATATTTTCCACGGCGCTAAACCGCTTAGGCTATTATTTATATGGATATCGTCATTTCTCCTCGCGGATCAAAGGCGGACATACGAATAACAAAATTCGTATAAGCACGAAGCCGATTCGTGCTATTTCGGATGATTTGGATATTTTGGTTGCTTTTGACCAAGAAAGCATTGATTTGAATGCAAAGGAATTGCGTCTAGGCGGCGTTATCGTTGCAGATGCAAAGTTTAACCCAACGATACCTGAAGGCATAGATGCTAGACTGTTTGCTGTTCCGATTACGAAGATGGCTGAGGAGCTAGGCACTTCATTAATGAAAAACATGGTTGCCTCCGGCGCTTCTTGGGCGCTTCTTGGTCTTCCGCTTGAAGTATTCAATAAAGCGGTTGAAGAAGAGTTTGGACGCAAAGGCGCAGCTGTTGTAGAGAAAAATATCGAAGCGGTAAAAAGCGGCGCTGAGTTTGTGCTGGAGCAAGCGGGCGGACCGCTTGACGAATTTAAGCTAGATGAGGCGGACGGGCAGCAGAAGCTGTTCATGATCGGCAATGAAGCAATCGGTCTAGGTTCTTTGGCAGCTGGTTGCCGTTTGATGGCGGCTTACCCGATCACACCAGCTTCCGAGATTATGGAATATTTGATTAAAAAGCTTCCGAAATTCGGCGGAACAGTCGTGCAAACGGAGGATGAAATTGCAGCGGTAACGATGGCGATTGGTGCAAATTATGCTGGCGTTCGCACAATGACCGCTTCTGCGGGTCCTGGACTGTCGCTAATGATGGAGGCTATTGGTCTTGCAGGCATGACAGAAACACCGCTGGTCATCGTTAATACGCAGCGTGGCGGTCCTTCAACGGGTCTACCTACGAAGCAAGAGCAATCGGACTTGAACGCAATGGTTTATGGCACACATGGAGAGATTCCAAAAATCGTCATTGCTCCTGCATCGATTGAAGACTGCTTCTACGATACGATTGAATCGTTCAATTTGGCTGAAGAATATCAAGTACCGGTTATTCTGATGACCGATTTGCAGCTGTCGCTCGGCAAACAATCCTGTGATCAGCTTGATTACAGCAAAATTGAAATCAAACGCGGCAAACTAGTCGAGAATGTGCCTGCCCTTGAAGGCCACGACTTGTTTAAACGCTATGAGCTAACAGAAGATGGCATTTCCCCTCGTGTATTGCCTGGCGAGAAGGGCGGTCTGCATCATGTGACCGGCGTAGAGCATGATGAAACTGGACGTCCATCGGAGAATGCAATGAACCGTCAGCACATGATGGATAAGCGTTTGAATAAGCTGAATGATATGTACATTCGTGAAGCTATTCGTGTTGACGCGCCTCATGAAACGCCTGATTTGCTTATTATCGGTATGGGTTCTACTGGCGGCACGATTGATGAAGCTAGAAGCTTGCTAACTCTAGATGGCGTGAAAACGAACCATATCACGATTCGTCAAATTCATCCGTTCCCAACTAAACCTCTGCTTCCTTACTTGCAAAATGCGAAAAAAGTAATTGTCATCGAAAATAATGCAACCGGACAGCTGGCAGGACAAATTAAAATGCATGCTGGTTTTGCAGAAAAAATCGATAGCTTGCTTAAATACGACGGTAACCCATTTTTACCTTCCGACGTTCACAAAGCATGTAAGGAGTTGAGTTTAGATGGCAACGTTCAAAGAGTTTAGAAATAATGTAAAACCTAACTGGTGCCCGGGCTGCGGAGACTTTTCTATTCAAGCGGCGATTCAACGTGCAGCAGCTAACGTAGGATTAGAACCTGAGAACCTAGCGGTTATATCAGGTATTGGATGTTCAGGCCGGATCTCTGGCTACATTAACGCATATGGCTTCCATGGCATTCACGGCCGCGTTCTGCCTATCGCACAAGGTGTAAAGCTTGCTAATCGCGAGCTTACAGTAATCGCTTCAGGCGGAGACGGAGACGGCTTCGCTATTGGTATGGGGCACACGGTTCACGCGATCCGTCGCAACCTGAATGTGACTTATATCGTAATGGATAACCAAATTTATGGCTTAACCAAAGGTCAAACTTCACCGCGCAGCGCAGAAGGCTTCAAAACAAAATCGACGCCGGAAGGCTCGATTGAGTCAACGCTGTCACCGCTTGAGATTGCGTTGTCAGCGGGTGCAACATTTATTGCTCAATCGTTCTCGAGTGATTTGAAGCAGCTGACGAAATTAATCGAAGAGGGAATCAACCACGAAGGTTTCTCCTTGATTAACGTATTCAGCCCATGTGTTACCTTCAACAAAATTAATACGTACGACTGGTTCAAGGAAAATATCGTGAACTTGGAGCAATTCCCTGATTACGATCCAACAAACCGCGTGCAGGCGATGAACAAGATTATGGAAACAAATGGCATGCTCACAGGACTTATCTATCAGAATAAAACGCGAAAAGCCTATGAAGATTTGATTACAGGCTTCAAGCCCGAGGCTCTAGCTAAGCAAAATATCAAAATCACCCCAGAAGAATTCGATAAGCTTGTTGCCGAATTTAAATAAGTGGTATGATAAGCATGCGGCCAAAAGGCCGTATGCTTTTTCTTTCAACTCTGTGGAAAACAACAAAATTAAATCAGGAGAGTGACAACATGATACATAGAGGAGTACCAATCGGAGTATCGGCTAGACATATCCATTTATCACAGGAGCATGTTGAAATATTGTTTGGCGCAGGTTATGCGTTAACTGAAATGAAACCATTGTCTCAGCCAGGACAATACGCTGCGAATGAAACAGTAGCGGTTGTTGGTCCAAAAGGAACATTTGGAAAAGTAAGAATTCTCGGACCTGCACGGAAAGAGACGCAGCTCGAGGTATCTCGTACGGACGCATTTGCGTTAGGCGTTAACCCGCCAGTTCGGGAATCCGGTAATACAAAAGGCTCTGCAGGCATTAAGCTTCAAGGACCTGCTGGAGAGGTTACAATCGAAGAGGGCGTCATTGTAGCGGCTCGTCATATTCATTTCCACACAAGCGATGCTGAGCGGTTTGGTATTGCGGACAAGCAGTCGCTGCGGGTTCGTTTCGCTGGCGAGCGCGGTGTCGTATTCGAAAATGTTGTTGCACGTGTATCTGATCAATTCGCACTTGATATGCATATCGATACAGATGAAGCAAATGCAGCAGGCGTGAAAAACGGAGATATGGCTGAAATCATAGATTAGTCAATAAAAAACAGCTTCCCTGTCGTCAGAGACGATGAGGAAGCTGTTTTTTTGTTTGGAATAATGGAATTAATGTCCCATCATCATGGATACTTCAGGTTTATTCTCAGCATTGGTGCCATCCTCTTGCTTCGGTCTGCGAAGCAGGAAGGCTGTGAGGGCGCCAACGATTGAAATGGATGCCAAGATGAAGAACGTATCCCCGTAAGAGGAGTACACTACATTTGGTCCTGGGTTAGTTGCACTGTAATGCTCTACTCTGCTAGCGAGAATCGTCGACAAGCCGGCGATTGCAAAGGAAGTCATAACCTGCTGCGCAGCTGCGGTCAGCGAGGTTACCCGGCTAACGAGCTCCTTAGGAGCGGATTGCATAATATGTGTGTTAAGCGGCATCATCGACAAGCCCATACCTGCACCGAGAAGAGCAATCGGAATCATAAGAGTGAGAAGAGTCGTGTCCGCTGAAAGCTGGCTAAGGATGAAGCCTGCAATCGTTACAATGGATAAACCGGCAATGACGATTGGACGAGCTCCGAAGCGGTCAAACAGCTTGCCGCCGATCGGCATGAAAATACCTGCTGCTAAAGCTTGTGGAAGCAAAATAAGTCCAGTATCAAATGCGGAGTAACCTTTGGCGATTTGCAAGAAAATCGGAATTAAGAATAATGTTCCGAATAATGCGATTTGAACAATCCACTGCAAAATAATGCCGCGTGTGAAATTGCTTGATTTAAAGACGCGAAGCTCAAGCAAAGGTTCCTTGCGCTTCAGTTCTATGATGATGAAGAGGATAAGCGAAATACCGCCTACTATCATACCGATCAAAGCTTCAGGCGAGGTCCAGCCGCTGCCTGCGCCGCCTTCACCGCCGCCAGCAGAGCTTACGCCATAAGCAAGACTGGCAAAAGCAAGTGGGGCAAAAATCATACCTAAAAAGTCTAGGGAAGGAACATGTTTGCGATCAATTTTTGGCAAGGTGCGAAGCCCTACGATAACGGCAATGACACCTATCGGAAGATTGATTATAAATATCCAATGCCAAGATACATAATCAACGAGCCAGCCTGCTACTACAGGGCCAAGAGCGGGAGCTAACAGCATTGGAATACCGATCATACCCATAACTGCTCCTTGTTTGCCAGGAGGGCTGAGTCTAAAGGTAAAGGCCATTGCGATTGGAGCAACCATACCGCCGCCAAGACCTTGAATGATACGGAATACGATAAGCTGTTCAGCGGTTGTTGCTAATGCACAAAGGCCGGAACCAATCGTAAACATAATGATTGAGAACAAAAAGACTTGTTTGGCGCCAAAACGATCTGACATCCATCCCGCAAGCGGAATAACAGCAGCCTGTGCTAGTGCATAACCCGTAATGGTCCACTGCACAAGTGACATCGAGCTTTTGAAGTCGGCCATTAAACCTGGCATAGCGACATTCATTGCGGTGCCGTCCAAAATAACCATGAACATACCGACGATAATGGCAATCAGCGGTGCAATAATATTGCGCATGGACATCGGTTCACCAGCAGGTGCTGCTTTTTTTGAAGCTGAAGCCATTTTATTTCCTCCTATCCAAATATGAGGGTCTATCCAACTATTGTTGACCTCTGTGTACCAGCAGGCTACAATAAAAGGTGACCGCTTCTATGAGCGGACAATTGTCCGCATTACTGAATAATAAAGACGAATGGGGCAATTGTCAATCGTAAGATTTGTAAACGCGGAAAAAGGAGATAGGAACGATGACTGCACCAGAAAACAGCAGAACGAAACAAGCGCTCAGCAAAGCGATTTTGCGTACGGCTAATCACTTGTTTACGGAGCATGGGGTAGAATCGGTCAGTATGCATCAAATCGCCAAATCAGTCGGTATTGGACAAGGCACCTTGTACCGGAGGTATTCAAACAAAGGTGATTTGTGTATGGATATGATGAAAGAGAATTTTGAAATTTTCATCAATGAGATCGACGCGTATTTGACAGAAGGGGCTATGCTGTCCGTACATGAGCGATTGAGCGGAGTTATGCGCAAAATTATAGCGTTTATCGATAAGGAATCGAAATGGCTTGGCGTGATGCAATCTTTTAATAAAATTGAACTTGAACATCCTAAAGGTGATTTTTTTCAATCGCCGCCTTATCTTTATTTGCATACTGTCCTGCGCAGCTTGTTTGAGGAAGCAATGGAGAAAGAGCAAATTAAGCCTATTGATCCTTGTTATGCTGCTCATTCCTTTATATCCATTCAATCCCCGCATACGTTTAGGCAATTGCGGTACGTGATGGGTTACACTTGTGAAGAAATACAGGACCGGTTTTGCAAGACATTTATTGATCCTTTATTTCGTTAATTGATTAGTCATGTAATAGAGAGGATAGCGTATATGCTGTCCTCTCTTTTATTTGTCTTGAAATTATAGCTGATGCGCAGTCAGCACTGGAGAAATAATGTATAGTGTATCTTCGTTGTTGGTCGGCCTGACTAATATCGGTTTATTTTTTCCTGTAAATCGCAACAACACTTGTGTGCTGTCAATCGCTTGCAAAATATCTCTCATATATTTTCCATTGAAAAARACAACAAGCGGCTCACCAAAAATATGGTTAATGGCGAACTTTTCCGAGACATCACCTATCTCAGCTGCTGCTGCAAATAATTCGACTTCACAAGATGAAATACGCATCCCGATGGCATGTGTATCACTAACGAGCAAGCTGACGCGTTGGACGGCCCGAAGAAAAGGAGCGGTGTTCATCGTTATTTCTGTTGAAAAGGTTTGTGGCACCAATCTTTCAACTACAGGAAATGTTCCTTGAATAAGCAGCGATTGCATACTGAAATTTAATGTGTTGAAGGAAATGACCTGGTCTGAAATCGTAATTTGTGTTTTGCTAGATCCATCTGACAACATTTTGGAATAATCGGACAAATGTTTTGCTGGAATAACAAACGGAACTGAATCTGAGCTGTTCTCACTTAGATTTGAGGTGCTTGTAGCAAGCCGAACGCCATCGGTAGCAGAAAGCCTCAGCTTTCCATTAATGGTTTGACAAGAAATGCCTGTCAATATCGGTTTCGCTTCAGATGTGGAAGCTGCAAACGAAACTTGCTTCACAATCTTTTTAAACGCTATATTATCGATTTGAAATTTAGCTTTATTCTCCAAGCTGCGCATATCTGGAAATTGTGAAACATCCATTGTAGCCAGACTGTATATAGAATGATCTGATTCAATATGTATAAAATTATGTTTTAACTCTGCGAGCTTTACTTTGCTTTCAGTTGAAAAACTGCGGACAATATCGAGCAAAAGACGAGCGGGGATAACTGTACTTCCTTCTTTATCAATTTTAAGCTGGTCACAATGACAAGGGATAATATATTGAAGAGCCATAGATGCATTGCAGGCTGTGAGAGAAAGACCATGGACTCCGGCTTGAATTTTAATGCCTGAAAGAATAGGGGAAACTGCTCTTAATGCCAAACCAGCAGCAATATGCTGAAGTCCAATATGCAACGATTGCTGTCTCACTTCAACAAGCATGATTGTCACCCGTCTTTACAATAATTTGTCGTGTGTATTTAATGATGACTCTATTATTCCGCGAATTACTTCAGATCGGGAGAGACCAGATGTTTTGCACTGATTTTCGAGCTCGCTCCAGACCTCATTGGTGAGCGTTAAAGAAATTTTTTTAGTCTCCCCAAATCCCTTTCTTCCGGCTCCAGCACGAGGTCCTCCACGGGAAAACATGATGGAAACCTGTCCTTCTTCATCGGGCACAGCAATTTTGATTTTTTTTCCTGGCATAAAACTACTCCTTTTTCGTTTGAATAAAGTAACTCTAATCAATGATCTATATATTAACTTTAGCATGTAAATTATGACATTGCAATGTGGGTTATAAAACATTAATCAATGACCAATTGAATAACTGCCATTTGACTATACATAGCAATAAAAATGATAGTAAAAGAAAGAAACCATTTCTATAAGCTTTTTTTTGATTTGCTTGCGATGGATTAGGCGGGGGCGTTATGATATAATTTCTAATTGATATGTTCAAATGAATAAATATAATTGATTATGGAAATTGCAGATAAAGGAAGTGAATCCCCATGACGAAGGAGACCAAAAGCACACCAGACTTAAAATCTGGCACGGGTGTTAAGGACTACTCCAAGTATTTCGATTTTTCGGATGCAAAGATTTTACGAGAAGAAGATGGCATGACTACCGTTCGAATTAAAGGTCGGAATATACAAATCAACTCTGCTCCCAATCACAAGGATGAGAAGAAGCGGGGCAAAGAGGATATCGAGGTGCATTATGACTTTGCGATTCCTGCTGAGCTTCGATCGATGGGTATAGGCAAGTTTTATTTAATTCAAACGTATGGCTGCCAAATGAACGAGCATGACACCGAAGTCATGAAGGGCATGTTCGAAGATATGGGATATACAGCTACAGAGGATCGAAATCTTGCGGATGTGATCTTACTTAATACATGTGCCATTCGTGAGAATGCTGAAGATAAAGTGTTTGGCGAGCTTGGCMATTTGAAAGCGCTGAAGACGGAGAAGCCGGATTTGCTGTTAGGTGTTTGCGGCTGTATGTCACAGGAAGAATCGGTTGTAGGACGTATTTTGCAAAAGCATTCTTTTGTAGATATGATCTTTGGTACGCATAACATTCATAGACTTCCGTACTTGCTGCAAAATGCTTATTTCAGTAAAGAGCTGGTCGTTGAGGTATGGTCCAAGGAAGGCGATATTATCGAAAATATGCCTAAGAAACGCGAAGGAATGCGTGCTTGGGTTAATATTATGTACGGATGCGATAAGTTTTGTACGTATTGCATCGTGCCCTATACACGCGGGAAAGAGCGCAGCAGACGTCCAGAAGATGTTATCGCTGAAGTGCGCGACTTAGCTAGACGTGGATTTAAAGAAATTACATTGCTTGGGCAAAATGTTAATGCTTACGGCAAGGACTTTGAGGACATCAACTATCGCTTTGGCGATCTGATGCATGATATGTCCAAAATTGACATTCCGCGTATTCGCTTTATGACGAGCCATCCGCGTGATTTTGACGATCATTTGATTGAGGTGCTTGGAACCGGCGGCAATTTGGTTGAGCATATTCATTTGCCTGTACAGTCCGGCAGCACCGAAATATTGAAACGAATGAGCCGCAAGTATTCTCGCGAGATGTATCTAGAGCTGGTTGCTAAAATTAAAAAGGCAATACCGGGTGCGATGCTCACTTCAGATATAATCGTCGGTTTCCCTGGTGAAACAGACGAGCAGTTTGAGGATACGATGACGCTGGTGAAAGAAGTTGGCTTTGATTCGGCTTATACTTTCCTTTACTCTCCGCGTGAGGGTACACCTGCCGCTAGTATGGAAGATAACGTTCCGCTAGAGGTGAAAAAAGCTCGTTTACAGCGTCTCAATGCGCAGCTTGCTGCAAATGCGAGAGAAAAAAATGAGCAGCTTCGCGGCGAAATTGTCGAGGTTCTCATTGAAGGCGAAAGCAAAAACAACGCTAATGTCCTTTCCGGACGGACGCGTACGAATAAATTAGTGCATTTGGAAGGTCCAAAGGAATGGGTTGGCCAGTTTATTATGGCTAAGGTTACCGAGGCGCAAACTTGGTATATCAAAGCCGAAAGTATAGAACAGGATGCACAAGAAGCCGTTAGCTAACGGTAAAACAGGAGAGATGACAAATGGCAGAGCAGCATACAGCAGAAAATCAAGCAGAGCAATGTGACCATGATCATGAGCATGGCGAAGGCTGTGGAATTCCGAGTTTCCATACTCGCGATCTCATCGTTCGAGAGGATATTTCGAAAAAAGCTAAAGAATTAGCAAATCTCATCTTTACTTCAGAGGAAGTACAGCACTACCGCCGTGCAGAGCTGCAAATTAACGGCAATGAGCGCGTGCAGCAGTTGATTACAAAAATTAAGAAAAAACAAAAGGAAGTTGTTGCTTTCGAGACCACTTTCAAAAATGCAGACATGGTTAAAAAGATCGAAGGCGAAATGGAAGAGCTGCAGGACGAGCTTGATGGCATTCCTATCGTATCCGAGTTCCAACAAAGTCAAAGCGACATCAATTATTTGCTTCAGCTCGTTATTTCGATCATCCGTGATACAGTGTCAGAGAAAATCAACGTTGAGGATGCGTCAGAGCCAGCTCCTGAAGAGTGCAGCGACTAAAATAAGCTAGACCAGAGTTATAAGCCGTATGTTTTGCAGCTCCTTTTTTGGGATGCAGACATGCGGCTTTCATTTTTACATATGAAATGTAACTTTTTTTCAAATTAATATAACTGGCGGAAGGGATTAAGTCATATGAAATATAGACAAATAAACCAAAACACTGAAGAAGATTTTCAAGATTTAGAATTCGATATCATTGAAAGTCATGTGATAAATCATCAAAATTATTTTCTTGTTCATGGTCAATATGGAAATGAAATTGTTGGCTTTGAAGTGCTAATAAACAAGGATATGATTCCTGGATGGAATCAGGGAGAAATCAATCAAGAGGCATTTTATTTTGAGGGAATAACTCTTAAATCAATTGGTAAAGAATCAGATGCGTTCATTAAGGCTTTGTTGGAGCTTTATGGCTATGAGGGAGAGCTRAAGTGTGATGATGAAATCTCATTTACATGTTTTGCACTAGAGGGTGACCCTAGAAATATTGCAAATGAAGATATTAAGTTTAAGGTCTTTTTCGATGATAATAATGAGCTTGATTTGTATTGCGAAATATATATGAATATATCGGTACAGAATAAGGTTTTTGAATTGAAAGAAAAGGATACTGAATATCGCGGGAACATTTTAAGAACTTTAGGAAAATAACTCACGAGGCATTTCGAAGTAGATGTCTAAAACAAAAACCGCTATATTCCGATTCAAGATTTCTAATCGGATAAAGCGGTTTTTTGCTTTCATAGAACAGCGGTTTTAAACATTAAAAGTTGTTTTCTCTTCGCTATTTCTTACGGTTGACGAGCGAATGTGGACAATGTAAGGTGTTAAAGAGGTTGCTAAAATAGCACCTGCCAATGATTTTAGTGCATCACCGATAATGAACGGATAGAATCCGACCGTCATCGCTTTCTGGAACGAAAGGTCCAGAGAATTCATAAGCCATGGAATGCCTGGAATGTATGAGGTGATGGAGCTGAATAGCTCGAAAATGATGAAAAAAACAATAAAAGCTAAGGCTTTATTTCCCTTTGACATTTTACTGCGTAGAAATCCGCCAATCGCTAGGCTAACCAATAGCGAACAGAAGGGGAAGGCGAATATAAAGCCGCCAGTAGGTCCTGTTAGATGAGGGATACCGCCTTGCCCACTAAATAGGGGCAGGCCGATAGCAGCAAGCAAAATGACGATAAATATGCTGAGGAAAGCGTTGCGCGGCGTCAGAAAGAGACCGGCTAATCCAACAGCCAAGGTTTGAAGCGTAATCGGGACAAATGAGCCGCCGAACTTAATTGTCAAAGAGCTCATGACGATAAACAAAGCTGCGAACAAAGAAATAAAGACGAGTGAACGAATGTTGCTGGTTTGCATAATGATGTTAGTCTCCTTTATGTACTTGCGATTTTATTGTTAACCTTTTATATTTAAAACAGGTTAACAAATCGAATTGTAGCATAGCCTATCGTTTTCGGGAAGAGGTTGGGTGAAATTTTTTGAATCAGAGCAATCAGGTACAATTGAAGCAGGTTACCGTTACGCCTCCGGCAATAGGTGAAGGACAAAAACGGAAACCAATAATAAAAGATATTTCGCTTGTTATAAAAGAGGGAGAATGGATTACTCTGCTTGGCTGCAATGGAAGCGGGAAAAGCACAGTTGCGAAAGTAGCTGCTGGTTTTCGGGTAGCAGGCGTCAGCGGTCAAGTCTTAAGGAACATTCATACTGCTGCAAAGGGGAAGCCGATTCCAATTGTTATGCAGCAGCCTGAGGCAGCGATGATCGGAGCAACGCCGCTCGAGGATATTATTGTCATGCTGGAGCAGAATGAGCAGGAAGCGGCTAGTATTCGATCTGAAGCCGAGCACGCGCTGCAAAGAGTAGGCATGGGTGAGAGAATGCATCAACCGATTGAAACCTTATCCGGAGGGCAGAAGCAGCTGGTTGCGATTGCGGGATGTTTGGCATTAAAAGCGCCCATGCTTGTGCTTGATGAAGTAACAGCGATGCTGGACCCAGAAGCAGCAATCTCTGTGCTGGAGCAAACAAGAAGTTTGCAGCAAGCCGGAATTACGGTCATTTGGATTACGCAGAAGCTGGAGGAGCTGCAGGCGGGAGATCGAATCGTTGCGATGAATGACGGTACGATTATGTACGATGGCGGGGTAGAAGCCTGGTTTGCTAGATCGGCTGCGGGAGCTAGGGATAGTTTTTGTGAGCAGCTTGGTTTGGAGCCTCCTTATTGTGCTCAGGTGGCATGGGAGTTAGAGGAGCATGGTGTGAAGCTTTCGCCTTTTCCGTTCACAGCAACTATGCTGGCAGAGGCGGTGAAGCAATATGGGCGCTGACTGGCAGTTAAACGGCATTAGCGTGCACGCGGAGAATGACAAAGAAAAACAGCTTCTAAAAGAAGTACATACGTCCTTTAAAGCAGGTGAAATCACACTTTTAATCGGGCGAAATGGTGCTGGGAAGTCAACGCTGCTTGAGACATTGGCGGGCATACGATCGATTCAAAGCGGAAATATTGAGCTTGGCACCGATCAGCTATGGATGGAGAATGGCCGCCGCAGCCGTCTAAATCCAGAAGTGGTGCTTAAGCTTGGCATATCGATGCAAAATGCGGAGTCACAGTGGTTTGCGTCATCTGTACGAGAAGAAATGGTTTATTCTCTTAAGCCCTATAAGCTCGATTCATCCATAATCGAGGAGAGAATCGCGGAAGCTCTTGCGAGAGTAGGGCTTCCAGTGGAGCTGTTGGAGCGTGATCCATGGACGCTCAGCGGCGGTCAGCAGCGACGGCTGTCACTCGCCTGCTTATTGGCGTGTGAGCCGGATTGGCTGCTGCTGGATGAGCCGACGGCGGGGTTAGACGCCGGCGGTATTCGCCGCTTGTGCGCGGTGCTGGAAGCGCACAGGGCGGCGGGGCGCGGAGCGGTCGTGGCAACGCACGACCTCGACGCGCTGCTGCCGCTGGCGGACGCGGTCGCCGTTGTTGACGGCGGCACGGTCCGCGCAGCGGCTAAGGCGGCGGCGATCGCGCATGCCGCCTCTGCGCCGCAGGCGCTTCGCGCGCTGGACGCGCTGCGCGAGGAAGCGGCTATGCCGCTGGAGCAGTTCATCCAGCGCGCAGACGCGGATGGGGCGCCTTGGCCGGCGCCGCAAGAGCTTGCTGCGGCGATTTCCATTGCACTCGCGAGTCGAGACGGCCAGAAATCAGAAGCAGCAGCCGTTGTTGTAGCAAATGGTATAGTATGCAGCTTAGATACGGGGCACATCAAGCCAAACACGTTTTCAAAAGAAGAACCAAAAGAAGAACCAAAAGAAGAACCCAAAGGTAAGCTCACTGAAAAATCGATAACAAGGGTTTCTCAATTAGGAGCCGCCAAACCATCGGTTTTGCTTCGTTCAGATTATTTTGATCCTCGTGCGCTTGTTCTCGTTTATTTATTTCTATCTGCGAGCATTTTTGCGCAAAAAACAGCATTGGAGCTAACGGTCGCAGCTGTTTCAACGATATTGCTTTTAATTCCGTTTCGTACACTCATTTGGCCTTGGAGACGAGTCATTCGTGCGTATGCCATTATGATTATTATTTTTTGCGTAATAGCAGGAATTGGCATTCGTCCGCTTTCCTTTGATTTGGACAAGGTTTGGCCAATAGTTAGCCGATTAGGCAAGCTTTTGTTGATTATGCTTTTAGGCCTGCCTATGCTAAAGCTGATGACGCCTTTACGGCTTCAGCGCTCGCTTGAGCAAACCTTTGGTATCCTAGAGAGGCTGAAGGTGCCCATTCATTCCTTTGCAATCATCGTCACACTTATTTTTCGGTTTATTCCTTTACTAACAGGAGAGTGGGAGCGATTTGCGAAGCTGGCTCATGCGAGAGGAAAGGCGGTTACGCCTCTTAAGACGGTACCGATGAAAAGGCTTCTACCGATTCTTATTCCCTACGTACGTTCAATATTGCGTCTTGCGGAGCAAATGGCGGATGCGCTTGAAGCACGCGGCTTTGGTTATGCGAAGCGAAAGCCGACTTATAGCTTTCGGCTTCGCTTTAGGCGAGCAGATGCTCGTCTAATGAGTATTGCAGCAGCAGCAGGCTTATTGCTATTTCTTATTGCTGTATTGTTTTAAAAGAGGGAGAACCTGCGAAATCCAACGTCCATCTTCATCGGCAAGCAGCGTATGCCATCCGTGCAGCGCTGCTTGCTTTGTGTTTTTAGGATGATCATCAACAAATAAAACAAAGCTGTCAGGCGGCAGCTGTTCATTTACTTTGTCAAAAATAGCTGGATGAGGTTTTTGGAGTGCTGTTTCACTTGAGATCGTAATACTTTTCAAATAAGGCTTGATAGGTGTGATGATGGGTTCAACCCATGCAGGTAAATGATTGCTTAACACATGAATATCAGCAACAGCATTCCAATTGCCGATTTCTGCAAGGGCAGGGAGCGGCAGTAGGCATCTATCGATAAAACTTCTGGTTTGCGCACTAGTTAAGTTTGGCGTATATTCAGCAATCCAGCGCCAAAATTGTTTCTCTGTTATTTGGCCTGTCCATAGCCGCTCGCTAATTTGCTGCTTATATTCGGAGTAAAGTTGTTCTTCAGAAACGATCGCTTCCGCAGCCAGCAGCTGCCAGAAGAGCGGCGACAGGTTTGTCGCCAGCACGCCTCCAATATCGAGCACGAGCTGCGGCTTAATCATCCGCTTACCTCCTCTGCATGATTCGTGAGTGCGGCAAACTTAGCTTTGCGATCTGACATCGCCCACTTGATTACAAGTGCAAATGCGACAGCTCCAAGCAGCGAGCCAAATAGGAAACCTCCGTTCAAGCCCCAGCTTTCATTGAGCCAGCCAGCAAGGAATGGTCCAGAGAACATTCCAATGGCATATAGCGCTTGATATAAGCCCATTGCTGTTGCACGGCCAGGAAGCTCGACATCTCGAATCGCCAGTCCCAGCAGAAGCGGCATATGTAAGCCTTGCGCAAAACCATTAATCGCTTGCGTTGCGACAAGTACACCAAAAGAATCCGCAAACACCATTGCTCCTGTGCAAATGGTACTCAATATAAAGCCAGCGCCAATCGTACCCCAATAGCCGAATTTAGGCGTAAACCACCTCGCTGTAACGAGTGAGGCAAAAGCATGGGGGAGCATAAAAGAAAATACGAGCAAAGTGAGCTTCAGACCGTCTGCACCCATTTCTTGAGCTTTGAGAGGTGTAAATCCGAACATCGTTATAAAAAGAATGCCATGAGCAAGGATGGACAACAAAGAAACCTGCAGCAATGTTTTAGTTTTTACCACATTTTTGATCATGGCAAACGACATTCCTGGCTGTTCTTTCAGCTCCGAGCGAGGCTCTTTCAGCATGAAAGCGAGCACTAGACCAAGGACAGCAATGACAGCGCCTACAATAAATGGAGCACTTGAGCTAAAACCATCCGTTAACCATCCGCTAAAGAGCATGCCGATCATTTGTCCGGATACCGTCATCACGCTAATATTGCCCATTGCACGACCTGTCTGCCCGGCTCCAAAATAGCTGGCATAAAGCACGGTGAACGCGACCCAAGTAGATGCGCAAACGCCTGCCATCAATCTGCCAGCAAGCGGCCATACCCATGAATCAGGGATGAGGAACAGCAAGCAGCTTATCGCAGCGGTTAACATTCCTAATAGGATGAAAGGCTTGCGCTTTCCAAAACGATCTGACAAAATGCCGAGCGGAAATCTTACGAACATTTGAACAAAACCATAGCTTCCAAGCACGATGCCGATAAAAGGCAAGGACAATCCCCGATCACTAAGGTAAGGTGAAAGCGTAGGGACATATACATACATGGAAGTCCAATATAAAATGGTTATAGTAGTAAAAAGCAATCTTTGTGCTCCAGAGATTTGATTCATCGTTGTGGAAGCCCCCTTCGCTTTCACTTTATCGCAAGTCTGGTTCGGTTGTCACTTCCTATTTTGGGCGCTATAATGAAAACTTTGTACAGCAAAGAACGTATTAGGTAGACAATTATTATTATTTTTACAAGAAAAAAACACTAACTGATGAGGAGAATGTTCATGCAAACAGAAAAACGCAAAACAAAAAGCTGGATGAAAGAAGTAAGAGAATGGGTCGTCTCGCTTGGTATTGCCGTCGTTGTAGCGCTGCTGTTCCAAAACTATGTCTATGCTCAATCGGAAGTACATAATGTATCTATGCAAAATACGCTGGTCGCTGGACAACGATTAATCGAAGACAAATGGTCTTACCGGCTTCATGAACCTCGTCACGGCGACATCGTTATTATTAGCGGACCAGAGAGCGATTTGCGTTTAATTAAACGTGTCGTAGGCTTGCCTGGAGACGTGGTTGATATCCAAAACGGGGAAGTATATTTGAATGGAGAAAAAATCGAAGAGCAATATGTTAAGGGCCAGACCGTAGCTGGCAGTGTTTCAGTGCCTTTTACAGTTAAAGAAGGACAACTGTTTGTTATGGGTGACAATCGTGAGCATAGTATGGATAGCCGTGAACTTGGTCCAATTGCTAGATCCAGCATCGAAGGCAAAGCCGTATTCCGGATATGGCCGCTGCCTAAGTTCGGTACACTAAGCGAATAATTATTTTATCGCATTAAATAAAAACGTCGTTAATTAAATAAACAAAATCATCAAACGTAATACTTTTGTAAGAAATGGTTACAAATTCGTTTAGAAATAGCCGTTATGATTAACCATAGAAACAACGACAGAAACACACTTAACAAAAAAGCAGCAGCGAGGCGTGAACAGGATTGTCCATTCGAGTAAAGCTGTATATGTCATACTTGGCGATGATTTTTGTACCGATCATATTAATGAGTGCTTTTATGATATTTATCTTTTATGCTCGCGGAGTTGAGGATGTTCGTCATTATTATGAAAATGAGAACAGAGAGCCTTATCTTCAAGCCTTGGTGTATGGCGAATTATCCTATGTGCTTCGCAATGATTCCGGTGAGCTCGAGAAGAAGGAATACGTAGCCGAAATTCAAGAGCGGTTAGGCAAGCTGTGGGCAGGACTTCTTATTTCCAGGGATGGGAAGATTACTTCTGTAGCGCCTTTCTTGGAGCAGACAGCTGTTCATGCTGATTGGCAGCAATTATTGGACGAGCCGCCTTCGAAGGTTGCATTTAATTCATTTCGATTCGAAACGAGTACCGTCGATTTTATTTATCCTGATGGGGGAGAGGGTCGTGCTGTTCTGTTTCGGAGAAATGATACGGTTCCTATCTATTGGAGACCGGTCGGCACAGCTTTCAGTTTAGCTTTTATTGGATTAACGAGCTTGCTGCTTACTTACTTTGTATCAAGAAGCATCATTCGTCCCATTAAGAAACTAGAAGCCGCAGCTCTACAAATTAAGGATGGCGATTTGTCGCACAAGGTTGAGGCCACGACGAAAGGTGAAATCGGACAGCTTAGCATCGCGTTTGAGGATATGAGGGTAAGATTGAAGCAGTCGATTGATCAAAGCCTTCAGTATGAAGAAAACCGTAAAATGCTGCTGTCTCATATCTCGCATGATTTGAAAACGCCAATATCTGCGATTAAAGGATATGTCGAAGGGATCATGGACGGCATCGCGAACACGGATGAAAAGCGGAAGCGCTACATGGAGACAATCTATCGTAAAGCTACAGATATGGATCAATTAATTGATGAGCTGTTCCTATTCTCGAAGCTTGATCTTCAAACGGTTGCCTTTGATTTTAAAGTGATGGACATTAAACGCTACTTGGAATATTTTTTGGATGAGCAGCGGTTTGATCTGGAAAAATCAGGGGTAGGATTGCATTATATCGAGCATGGTTCTGATCCGCTGATGATCGCAGCCGATCCTGACAAGCTAAGCCGTGTTTTAACTAATATACTGAACAATTGTGTCAAGTATATGGGACAATCTTCTGGTCTCGAGAAACATAACATCGTTGTTCGAGTTACAGAACTGGAGGAGCACGCTMTGATTGAAATTGAGGATTCAGGTCCCGGAATTGAGGAGGATGATTTGCCTTATATCTTCGATCGTTTCTATCGCGCGGAGCAATCACGCAATTTAGAGACTGGTGGAAGTGGTCTCGGTCTTGCAATCGTCAAACAAATTATTGAAGGGCACGGCGGAACGGTCTGGGCGGAAAATGCAGAGCATGGAGGTGCGTTGTTCTGTCTGAAATTGCCTAAGTCAGTATCCGTCAAAACGGTGGGTGGTCATGAAGAGCATACTAA
>NZ_JBFRDK010000043.1:0-78360 GCF_052113545.1 Paenibacillus sp. TAF43_2 | reverse complement strand
CCCTTGAAGACGACGAGGTTGATAGGTTCGGGGTGGAAGCACAGCAATGTGTGTAGCTGACGAATACTAATCGGTCGAGGGCTTATCCTAAACACGTTTACTGTGACCCATACATCCAGTAGACAGCAGCTAAAAAGGCTTCAGCAAGCCTAATCTTTCGTATCCAGTTTTCAGCGTGCAACACGCTACGTTTGGTGGCGATGGCGGAGGGGAACCACGCGTTCCCATACCGAACACGACCGTTAAGCCCTCCAGCGCCAATGGTACTTAGACCGCAGGGTCTTGGGAGAGTAGGACGTCGCCAAGCACGAGAGACCTATCGCATGTGATGCGATAGGTTTTTTGTTTCTTCCGTGTCTAATTTTGATTAAAAATTGAGGCCTTAGAACGCTCTGTATGAGCTTCTAAGGCCTCTTTGTTATCTGCGATAATAAGATGCTTCTCTAGACTGAAGCCTAAGTACGCCGTCCTTCTGCTCCTTACGGAAAGAGAAGGACAGCAGCATACGCGGGATCAGCAGCCATAGGTGCCAACTTACAATGCTAATCATCAATGATTCTTTGATCCATGGATATAGAAGCGCAATGGCACAAAGGCCGATCCAGAACATATGGCGATGAACTCGGCGAAATAGGTACAGCTTGATATCATTAGCTGGTTTAAATCCAATCCATGGGGGTGTAATTCGCCACACCCATTGCCTGTCTGCTGCTTCGTCCACTCGGATAAAAGTAAGCAGTATAATCGCGATATGGATGATTTGCACGACTGCAAAGCCGAAAAGCCATGAAAATAGACCATCCATTTCATACATAAGCATTTGGAAAGCCAATAATACGGCTGCAATAAGCAAATGGCTCTGAATAAGCTCAGGGCGAATGATTTTTCGTTTTACAAGCTGATATTGATAAATTGTAGCATTTTGTTGTTCGGATAATTTTTGACGCATATTTACTTTTCCTTTCCTTCTCAGAGATACTGTGACTCTCGTTAACTATATCGGTATTTACAAGCATTCTGTCCATAGCTTTATGAAACATTTTTACATATGCTGTAACCATTAGCCCATACGGGGCATACGATATATAAATATTTGAAATGCGCTATGAAACAAGTATAAATAGATAGACTATGTGTCATAATAATAGTTAATAAGGGACGATCAGAAAGCGGGGATTGTTATGGACGATAATCGCGAGTATCAATGTATTATTTGCAACGAGGAAAAGGCTGAAGGTCAGGGTATTCGGATAGTGACCGGTTTTATCTGCGATACCTGTGAAGCGGAAATGATAAGAACAGATGTTAAAGATGCCAAATACCCTTTTTTCATTAATCAAATGAAGCAAATATTTTTGGGTAAAAATGCATGAGCGGTTTCTGATTACAGAAGCTGCTCTTTTTTTGTAGTGTTTATTGAATATTATATATAATAGAAATAGGAATGAATGTTTACTGGAGAGGATTGTACATAAACAATGAAGCCCTTTATTGCTCCGTTATTTGAAGCGCTTGTGAATCATACCCGTACCAAGCCAGTTGGATTTCACGTACCCGGCCATCATGGTGGACAAGCATTTAAGCAACCATCATGGAATGATCAATTAAATGATGATGTAGTCGATTATTTTTATAAAATAATGCAGCTTGATTTAACTGAAATCTCAACAACCGACGATTTGCATCATCCTGAAGCTTCTATTAAAGAAGCGCAGCAATTGGCTGCAAAAACATTTGGTTCAGAGGAGACTCACTTTTTGGTTGGAGGAAGCACCTCTGGTAATATGGCGCTGCTGCTCGCCGCATGTGATCCAGATGATATCGTTATCGTTCAGCGGAATGTACATAAATCCATTATAAATGGTTTGAAGCTTGCTGGGGCCAAAGCAGTGTTCCTCTCGCCTCAGATTGAACCGTTATCAGGGCTAGCAACGATTCCTTCTGTCCAGCAAGTGGAAAAAGCGCTTATTCAATATCCTGATGCAAAAGCTGTCTTTTTGACTAACCCGAATTATTACGGTATTAGTGTGAGACTTAAATCATATGTTGAGACTGTCCATCGGTATAATAAGCCGATCTTCATAGATGAAGCACATGGTGCACATTATGGCTTGGAGAAAGCTTTTCCGCAGTCGGCAATGTCAGAGGGAGCAGACGGCGTTGTACAGTCAGCGCATAAAACTTTGCCGACACTTACGATGGGGGCTCTTCTTCACATTCAAGGCAACAGAATATCAAGGGAATTGCTGCGTCAGTCGCTTGCGATGATTCAAAGCTCAAGCCCATCGTTTCCGATTTTGGCTTCAATAGATATTTCCCGAGCAATGATTGATGCTTTGGGCGCTGATCTTTTTAAACAAAGTCTTGAATCAGCGGCGTTTTTCCGTCAATGGCTGCATCGTCGCTCATCCGTTATACGGGAGATGAAAATCGAAGAAAATAGCGAATCAGGCTTGCGTTCAGATCCGCTGCGACTAGTGCTATACGATTCTAGCGGTAAGCGAACCGGTTATGAGCTGCTGAAGCACCTGGAGCAGCATGGCTGTTTTGCTGAGATGGCAGATCCGCGGTACATTGTGCTTGTTGTTGGTATCCAGACTTCATTAGAGGACATAAAGAGGCTGCAGGAGGCTGTTGAGGCACTTGAGCCCAATGCTACGACAAATAAAAACTCTGATGGGCTGATGGCAAATGATAAAGAGGGGTGTGCGCTGCCAGCAGTTTCAATAATTACCTGTCATGAGAGCCGTTTAATATCAGAGCCTGTTTCGTTTGCGAGATCTAGGTTTAAGAACAAATCAAGTGAGCGAATACAGCTGAAAGATGCTGTACATCATATATCAGCAGAGATGGTCATACCTTATCCGCCTGGCATCGCTATTTTGTATCCAGGAGAGAGAATCACGGCAGAGTTAATTGAGCATATACAACAGCTTGCCGAGATGGGTGCAAAGTTTCAAGGCGCTGCTGATGGAATGATGAATACCATTGCTGTTTACCCTGAATAAGCTGAAATAGCAGAACGATTATGAACTTGAAGTAAATGTTGATTGTACTAGGAGTACCGCTTTGTTAATATAGAAGAAAGTATAGTTAACATAACGTTAGGAGAAGCCTTAGTTTGAAAAAAGGTGTATTCATTACCATAGAAGGCGGCGAAGGAGCCGGCAAATCGACACTGATTGAACAATTGACGAATATAATGCTTCAAAGGGGAAAGTCGATCACGACGACGAGAGAACCAGGAGGCATTCCCATTGCAGAACAGATTCGTGCCGTTATATTGGATCGCGAGAATACTGCAATGGATGCAAGAACAGAAGCACTGCTGTATGCAGCTGCGAGAAGACAGCATTTGGTGGAAAAGGTCGTTCCAGCACTGGAGAAAGGCGAGTTTGTTATTTGTGACCGCTTCGTAGATAGCAGCTTGGCTTATCAAGGTTATGCGCGTGGGCTTGGGATGGATGAGGTCTGGGCCATCAATCAATTCGCGATTAAAGAAGTGATGCCTGATCTGACGATCTACATGGATGTGTCTCCGGGAGTAGGTCTCGGACGTATCGCACAAGCATCAGAGAGAGAAATCAATCGTTTAGACCTAGAGAAGCAGTCTTTCCATGAGAAGGTGCGAGAAGGCTATATGAAGCTGTTGCAGCAGAACCCGGAACGAATCGTGCTTGTAAATGCCGAAAATAGTGCGGATTTGGTGTTTGCTGACGTTTTATCAGCAATTGATGAGCGTTTTGCAGGATTTTTTGCAACCGATGTCAAACTTTAAAGTATAGACGAAATTCTATGCATCAAGAGATTTGTCGTTATGGGGCTTGAGATTCAAGAAATGGTTTAATGGTTAAAATTGCAAGTTATTAATAACCTATTCTAATAGTAGTCAAGGGGGAATGAAGATGAAATTAGTAATCGCGGTTATTCAAGATAAGGATAGCAACAGACTGTCAAATGCACTTGTTCGTGAAGGGTTTAGAGCAACGAAGCTGGCAAGTACGGGTGGATTTCTAAGAGCAGGCAATACTACCTTTATGATTGGTATTGAGGACGAGAGAGTACATGAGGTTCTTCAAGTCATTAATGCAAATTGCAAAGTAAGAGACCAATTGGTTACTCCTGTATCACCGATGGGCGGATCAACAGATTCCTATATTCCTTTCCCTGTTGAAGTACAGGTTGGTGGAGCAGCTGTATTCGTAATGCCTGTTGAACGATTTGAGCATTTCTGAATGGGCGTGATATAGGGTGAAAATTGATCAAGGCTTTCGACCATTGGGACAAAACCGTACAAACAACGAAGCCACAAACAAACAGATACAGCCAAGAAGCTTTGCCGATGTAATGGTTCAGCAGGATGCTGATCGTACACAAGAGCAGCTTCAACTGAAGCTGCAGGACATTCATAGACAAGGTGATCGACTTGCTAGAGTGATGACTGTCCGTGAATTGAAAATTTATCGTCAAATGATCAAGCAATTTTTGGAGGACACCATCCGGCGCGGCGTTGTGCTGAAGGAAGTCAAAGGCTTCGATCGCAGAGGACGAATTAAACGATATAAACTGCTGGATGAGATCGATGCGACACTCGTCTCCATGGCTGAGGATTTACTCGACAGTGAGCAAGGAAGAATTGACTTGCTCAACAGAATCGGTGAGATACGAGGCCTTCTTATAAATTTATTGTTTTGATGATAAGAGAGCAGGGAAAGGTAAGGAACGGCGATGAGCTTCGAAAATATTCCGGGGCAATGGAAAGCGCAGCGGATTTTGACCCACGCTTTGCAGAGCGGTAAAATTTCTCATGCCTATTTATTTAATGGTCCTTCAGGTACGGGAAGAATGGCGATGGCTCGCGAATTTTCCAAGGCATTGTTCTGTACGGCAGGTATTGCCGCTGCTTGCGGGGAATGCTTGGAATGCAGAAAATTTGAACATGGCAATCAGACAGACTTAACGACGATAGCGCCAGATGGCCAGTCCATAAAAATTGATCAAATTCGCGAGCTGCAGCGAGACTTTTCTTATCGCAATAGCGGGACGAAGCGCAAAGTGTATATGATAGAGCAAGCTGACAAAATGACGCTGCAGGCTGCGAATAGTTTACTGAAATTTTTGGAAGAACCGTTGTCGCCAGTTGTTGCGATTCTAATTACGGATAATGGACAAGCTGTTCTTCCTACTATTCGTTCTCGTACGCAGTGGGTGCCTTTCCTGCCGATGTCGCCTGAGATTATGCTGCAAACTCTTATTGCTGAGGGTGCTCCGTCTATTTTAGCCCGAACCGTTGTTCAATTAACATCAGGTTTAGACGGTGCAAGACAATTTCTCCAGCAGAATCAGTTTGCAGAAATCAGAACCCTAGTGATACAATTAGGCAAGGAGAGTTTGACCCGATTCACCGCGGCGATGATCACTGCTGGACAACAGCTATTTAAAACAGATTTGGTAGAGCATACGCAACTGCTGTTGTCGTTATTAGTTATATGGTTTAAAGATTTGATACAGTTCCAGGCCGGCAGGCAGGACAACATCGTTTTTATAGATCAGTTGGATTGGATAAGTAAACATGCATTTAATCGTTCGTTCGCAGGTTGGGTGTCCTGCATCGAGCATACGTTAGAAGCGAGTAAGCGTATGCGAGCGAATGTTACGCCTCAGCTCGCATTTGAGCAACTATTGGTAAACTTACAGGAGGGCTAATTCTTGTATAATGTCATCGGCGTCCGCTTCAAGAAAGCGGGCAAGATCTATTACTTTGATCCGGTTGAGCATCCCGTGGATAAGGAACAACATGTTATTGTTGAAACAGCACGCGGAATCGAATACGGTAAAGTGGTGGTGGGACAGAAGCAAGTCGGTGAATCGGATGTTGTTCTTCCTCTTAAGAAAGTGATACGTATTGCAAGCGATGTGGATGCAAAAGTTGTTGAAGAAAATCGCGCCGCAGCCAAAAATGCGTTTTCTACTTGTCTTGAAAAAATTAAAGGTCATCAGCTTCGCATGAAGTTAGTTGATGTTGAGTTTAYGTTTGACCGTAACAAAATTATTTTTTATTTTACGGCTGAAGGCCGAGTTGACTTTCGCGAGCTAGTAAAGGATTTAGCCAGCGTATTTCGAACTCGGATTGAACTCAGACAAATCGGAGTTCGGGACGAAGCAAAGATGCTCGGTGGTATTGGTCCATGTGGACGAGTGCTTTGCTGCTCCTCTTGGCTGGGTGATTTTGAGCCCGTATCGATCAAGATGGCCAAGGATCAGAACTTATCGCTTAATCCGACAAAAATTTCTGGATTATGCGGTCGTCTCATGTGCTGTCTGAAATATGAGCATGACAATTACGAAAGCATTCGAGAAGAACTTCCGGCAATTGGAAAATTCGTAGTCACCTCATATGGTGAAGGTAAGGTAACTGGTATTAATACATCCACCAAAAGTGTGTATGTGCAATTATTTGATACACCAGGTAAACCGAAAGAACTGTCGATGGATGATGTCGTCATCAAATAAGCGGCAGAGTGCGATTCTCACGGGTGAGGTTACACTCACGCTTGAAGCTCTGGGGTGGGAACTTGGAGAAGAACAATATTTTTGCGAAAATGGACGAGCTGGATAACCAAGTAGGTGTGTTCCATAAGGAGCTTACGGACTTGAAGCAGAAGGTAAAAGAACTGCTCGAGGATAATAAGCGTCTAAGTGAGGAGAACAACCAGCTGCGTCAGTTGTTTAAGAGAGAGGCTGAGCTAGAGCATGAAGTTGTTGCAGCTCCAGCCAAAGGAATTAAACCGGGAGCAAACAAAGAGGAACAGGTCATCACTGACCATGCATTCGCGGAAGCGGGAGCAGCTATTGGTGAAGGCCATGACAACTTAACTCGGTTGTATCACGAAGGATTCCACATATGCAACGTTTATTACGGGCATTTGCGGACGGAAGGCGACTGTTTATTCTGTCTATCCTTTCTTAATAAATAGTGGAATCCGTACGACATGCCGCCCTTGCCGCAAGGGGCGGTATTTTTATTAAATATACAATCAAGGAGCGGCCCAAATCGTGTCGGAACATATAACCTTAGCAGAAAACGAACGTCTCGATGATCTTATGACAGAAAATGGTTTAAAAATTATACAAAGCCGGGAAGTGTTCAGCTTTTCACTTGATGCCGTATTATTGTCACGGTTTGCAAGTGTGCCAAAGCACGGGCGAATTGCTGATTTATGTACGGGCAATGGTGTTATACCGATGCTTCTTACAACGAGAACAAATGCGCAAATTGATGCGGTTGAGATTCAACCGAGATTGGCGGATATGGCTAGAAGAAGCGTGATGCTGAATAAGCTGACGGAGCAAATAAACGTTATTGAGCAGGATTTGAAATTGTATCCTAAGATTGCGGGTAACGGGGTATATGATGCGATAACGGTAAACCCACCTTACATGCCAATAACAGCAGGTGAACAAAATGAAAACGAACATTATGCGATCGCAAGGCATGAGATTCATTGTACGCTGGATGATGTCGCAGAAGCATGCTCTAGGCTGGTGCGCCCTGGCGGTAAGGTCTCGATGGTTCATCGGCCTTCGCGTCTGCTTGATATTGTGGAAACGATGCGTAAATGGAGGCTTGAGCCGAAGCGGATTCAATTTGTTCATCCTCATGCAAATGCAGAAGCAAACATGGTATTAATAGAAGCAATGCGTGATGGGAAGCCTGACATCAAGCTTCTTCCGCCAATAATGGTATATGAGAATGGGGTGCAGATCGTTTGAATATACAAAAAAGCTTTGCCGATGCTTCCAAAGAAAATGTTGGAAGCCTTTATTTGGTCGCGACACCAATTGGAAATCTAGAAGATATGACTTTCCGTGCGATTCGTACATTGAAGGAAGTACAGCTTATCGCTGCTGAAGATACGAGGCAAACACGGAAGCTGCTTACACATTTCGAGATTGGAACTCGTATTGTCAGCTATCATGAGCACAATAAACAAGCCAGCGGCCCTGAGCTGATCAGATTGCTTCTAGAAGGGCAATCCATTGCATTAGTTAGTGATGCGGGTCTGCCGGCTATTTCTGATCCAGGTGCGGATCTGGTGAAGGACGCCATTGCAAATGGTATTTCTGTTATTCCTATTCCAGGAGCGAATGCAGCATTGTCTGCACTTATTATATCGGGTCTGCCTACGGATCGATTTTTGTTTGCTGGATTTCCGCCGCGCGAGCGAAAGTCATTAATGAAATGGCTGCTCGATATGCAAGCACAGAAAGGGACCCTGCTTTTCTACGAGTCACCCCATCGTATAAACAAAACACTTGATGCACTTCAGGAATGTCTCGGCGATCGCCAAATAGCATGTATCAGAGAACTGACAAAACGCCATGAAGAAGCGGTCCGCGGCCGAATTTCAGAATGTATAGCATGGTTTGTGGAGCATCCGCCGCTCGGAGAATTTTGTGTTGTGGTGGAAGGATCAGAGGGTGAAGGGGCAAGTGAGCTGCCAGCGGCAGATATTTGGTGGTCTGAGCTTGATCTTGCTGCCCATGTTGCTCATTATGAGGAACAATTTGATCGTAAGGAAGCCATTAAGAAGGTTGCGCTCGATCGAGGTTTGCCTAAACGCGAAGTATATAATGAAGTAAATAGATAGATGATTATCATATATGTGAAATAGTAGACAAAAAAAGACCTTCCTAGCCGGGTTCAAGCGCAGGAAGGTATCAAGGAGTATAAAAAAGGTTAGAATTAACAAGTTAATAAGTACAGTATAACTTATTTTTTTTATTTTGTCACAGGTGTTGGCATTTCTGACAAACAAACATGACAAACAATTTTTCCTTTGAAATAAGATACGTTTTCTGCGTTGCCACAGAAGATACATGCAGGCTCATATTTCTTAAGCATGATGCGCTCGCCATCTACGTAGATTTCAAGTGCATCTTTCTCGCCTATTCCAAGTGTACGGCGCAATTCGATCGGTATAACGACGCGTCCTAGCTCATCAACCTTACGAACAATACCAGTAGATTTCATCATAATCTATTATTGCCCCTCTCAAAATACGTTTCGTCATCGTTCGACATAGTTTTTGCTTTTATGATTACTATAATACCAACGATTACCATAATAGTCAACCAGGAATATTCCCCGGATAGCTGAATTCACAAGTATTTGACTAGTTAGTACGGTCATATTACTCTGTAATAGAATACAACAGCTTCGACAATTTGGAAACTAATTTCCGACACTATTCGACATGAAAATCATTTTTTGTGTCGAAAATATGAACAAAGGAGATGAGAGACGATGAAAAAACAGCTGACCGAAGAGAAAGTTTTTAAGGATCCTGTTCATCATTATATATATGTACAAGACCAAACGATTTGGGATTTGATCAATACAAAAGAGTTTCAAAGACTGCGCCGGATACGACAGCTAGGAACCTCCTATTTGACCTTCCATGGAGCAGAGCACAGCCGGTTTTCACATTCACTTGGCGTATATGAAATTACTCGAAAAATTATTTCTCAGTTTGAACGAAACAGCTATCCTGACTGGCCAGTCGAAGAAAAGCTAGTCTCGCTTTGTGCTGCTTTATTGCATGATGTTGGTCATGGTCCGTTCTCGCACTCCTTGGAAGAAGTATTCGACACGGATCACGAAGAGTGGACATGTAACATCATTTTGGGAGATACAGAAATCAATCGCGTGCTAAGTGCTGTATCGGAGCAGTTTCCTGCTCAGGTCGCTGCAGTCATACAAAAAAAATATCCAAAGCCGATTGTTGTTAGTTTGATTTCAAGCCAAATGGATGCTGATCGGATGGATTATTTGCTCCGAGACGCGTATTTTACAGGTGTTAACTATGGAACATTTGATTTAGAGCGCATTTTGCGCGTATTGCGTCCTTATAAAGGGCAAATTGTAGTTAAAGAGAGCGGTATGCACGCAGTTGAACATTATTTGATGTCTCGTTATCAAATGTATTGGCAAATTTACTTCCATCCGGTTACAAGAAGCTCGGAA
Organism: Paenibacillus sp. TAF43_2; assembly: GCF_052113545.1. Lineage (NCBI taxonomy): Bacteria > Bacillati > Bacillota > Bacilli > Caryophanales > Paenibacillaceae > Paenibacillus > Paenibacillus sp. TAF43_2. Next base: position 68,333 of record NZ_JBFRDK010000043.1, on the reverse strand, counting down.
ATTATTCTACGTCAAATATTTCGTAGAGCACAGGAGCTTTACGTGGGTGGCTACTCCTTTCAGTGGATGCCTAAGCAGCTGAAATGCTTGCTTCAGAACACGATGACGGTGCACGACTATCTGAAGCTGGATGAAGCGCTCGTTCAGACCGCTTTCGCAGAGTGGGCGGAGGAGCATGATCCTATTTTAAGCGATCTATGTGAACGATTTCTGAACAGGCATTTATATAAGTACATTACGCTTGAAAACCCGGATGAAGAGCTGCTAAATGAGATTAGCGAATGTTTCTCTTCTATAGGAATGAATCCGGATTATCATATGGAAATCGATTTTCCATTTGACCTGCCGTATGACGTATATCGACCAGATAAAAAAGAAGGAGAAAAGAAAGAAAAAGCGCCGATTTTGTTGTTAGATGGTTTGGAAGATATAAGCGAAATATCCTCTAAATCCGACATTGTTCGTTCTATTACTGGCCTGCATCAAGGACAATATCATCTCTATTATCCAGAAGAGCCGCTCAAAAAAAATATTCATCAATTGCCGGATTCACTTCGTAAGCTTTTCAAACTCGATTGAAGGAGCATAACATCAACATGACATTACTTTTTGATACACATACCCATTTAGATTCGGAAAAATTTGATGAGGATCGCGACGAGGTCATCCAGCGTGCGAAGGATGCAGGCGTGCATATGCTTGTCAATATTGGTTTTAACCGTGAAACGATCCCTACAACGATGGCGCTAGCAGAGAAATATGATTTTATATACGCAGCAGTTGGTTGGCATCCAGTTGACAGTATAGATATGCTTCCAGAGGATTTGGAATGGATTGAGCGTCTATGCGCGCATGAGAAGGTTGTCGCCATTGGTGAGATTGGACTCGATTATCACTGGGATACTTCTCCAAAAGAGGTACAACAAAGGGTTTTTCGTGAGCAAATTCGTCTTGCTCGCAAGGTGGGCAAGCCAATTGTCATTCATAATCGGGATGCTCATGAGGACATTATTCGTATTCTTCAGGAAGAAAATGCAGCAGAGGTTGGCGGTGTCATGCATTGCTTCTCCGGCAGCTGGGAAACGGCTAAACAATGTCTTGATATGAACTTTTATATATCATTTGGAGGACCCGTTACTTTCAAAAATGCAAGGGTGCCAAAAGAGGTGCTTAAGCAGGTTCCGATCGACCGAATTTTGATCGAAACCGATGCTCCATATTTAACTCCTCACCCGTTCAGAGGGAAGCGAAATGAGTCCTCTTACGTCTCTTTAGTTGCAGAGACAGCAGCCGAATTATTGGGCAAAACGGTAGAAGAAATAGGCGTAATTACGACTGAAAACGGTCGAAGATGTTTTGGTATTGTCTAAAAACGAGAGGAATAATGAGAAATAGAGACCTTTATCGCGTAAAAACTAATTTTTATAGCGATAATCGCTTATTTTTTCCTGCTTTATCCTGCTTTTTCGCTTAAATCGTCTTTTATCGTATCTTTACAATTGACCTCGTATGAAGGTATGATTCATCTCAGAGCAATAAAATTTTGTATTGGATTTCCAGTTTACGCTTAATCTCCATTCGGAGAGCGGGGGAACCATGTACGGTTTTTGAAACCGTATTTTGAATTCTTCAGGGGTGAATTTCGAAGCCATTGCCATGAGCATTGTGTAACGAATAGGGCGACTCTCTTGTCCGAATCCGTCAGCTAACCTCGCAAGCGTTATAGAGAGTGATCAACCTCGTGCATCCATTTTTCTGTATCCCAGTGAATCATTTAACCGGGAAGCCACGAAACAGATCCTCTGTCGACGGCTTCTTTTTATTTTCGAATAATCGGGAATTTGTCGACATAGGGATAAAAGATGGGGGTGGGAGGATCGATAGCAGTACTGGATTGCGTGCTCGCACGCCAATATACTATAGTCGCGTCAGTTGTATCATGCGTAACACTTGGCGGCGGGGCTATGAAGGAGGACCGATGAAGTGGGAATACTCCAGGTTAAGGACACCCATGGGAAACGATCATCCAGCATGTCTTTCGCATTGCGATGGAAGCGTGAAAACTTGCGTTTGATTCTTTTGAGTGCTACTATCTCAATCGCTATGACTTTCATGTTTTTGGTGTTGTTGTACGGAACGGCTGTCAAAAGCGTCTCCGTAGTAGTGAACGGACAAGAAACCATTGTGGAAACGAAGCAATGGGTCCTGCAACGCCTACTGGATGAACAAGCTATCGCAATTGGACCACATGATGAGGTGTCCATACCGCTTAATGCGGCAATAAAGGACGGAGATCGTATAGAGGTGACTCATGCGATACCGGTAATTGTGAAGGCTGATGGCAAGACCTCTACTGTATATACGACAGAGAGAACAGTGCAGGCAGCGATCGAGGAATTACATATTCCAGTTCGTGGTCAAGATAAAGTAATACCTCCGCTTCATACCGTTTTGGACAACGAATTGACTGTAACCGTCGTTCGCGTAGATAAGAAGGTAGCTGAGACAGAGCGTGCAATGCCATTTTCTATTGTGAAGAAGAACGATCCAACGCTGGAAGCGGGCAAGCAGAAGCTTGTTCAACCCGGCAAGGAAGGTCTGATCGTAGAGAGTATCGAGAAGCAGTACGAGGACGGTATTCTTATATCGAAGAAGATGGTCAGCAAAGTGGTTGAAACCGCTGCGGTTAATCAGGTTGTCGCCATCGGAACGAAGAAGGAAGAGCCTAAAGTATCTGTGCTCTCAAACAAGAGCCCGAGCTTTACTTCGCTTACGAAGAGCGGTGTAACGTTTAAGGCGAGAAAAGTACTTAAAAATGTCACGTTGACTGCTTATTCTGCAGACCTCTCTTCAACAGGCAAAGATGAAAGCCATCCGGAATACGGGATTACATCATCAGGCACTCGTGTGCAAGAGGGTCGGACGATAGCTGTTGATCCGAAGGTTATTCCTATCGGTTGGTGGGTTTATATTGAAGGAATCGGTTTCCGCCGCGCTGAGGATAAAGGAAGTGCGGTTAAAGGCAACAAAATCGACGTATACTTTGATAGTACAAAGATTGCGAACAAATTCGGCAGGAAAAAAGGCATCACCGTATATGTGCTGGGGCCGAATAAACCAACTGCAAGCTAATTGTGCGGTTACCATCATCTTATCGCAATAATCAATTAAATATGCCATCATAAGGAGAGGCACTGCCTCTTCTTTTTGCATGTCTAAGGGTCTAATACAGTTTATGTAGAAGGGGATGATCTTGGTGATCAAAGAGATCATTGTCGTTGAAGGCAAAGACGATACCGTTGCAATAAAAAGGGCGGTAGATGCAGATACCATAGAGACGAATGGTTCCGCTATCGGTGAGGATGTATTGAAGAGGATTGCGCTGGCCAATGAGCGTCGCGGCGTTATTATATTCACAGACCCTGATCATGCAGGAGAACGCATTCGCAAGATTGTTGCGCGCCATGCGCCAGGATGCAAGCATGCTTTTTTGCCGCAGGAGAAGGCTTTGTACAAAGGGGACATCGGCATCGAAAATGCGAGTCCCGAAGCTATTCGTGCGGCGCTCTCTGAGCTCCGTACAGAATCGGCAGATGAAGCGGGAGAAATCAGCTGGGAAGACTTAATGGATGCAGGTCTTATTGTACATCCTGATGCGTCTAATCGTCGCTTGGTTATAGGCAAGCTGCTCGGAATTGGTTATGCGAATGGCAAGCAGTTCTATAAGCGCTGTACAAGCTTTCGGATTTCCAAAGCAGAGTTTACGGAAGCTTTCCGTCAAATGGAAAAGGAACTGGAGGGATAGCTGAATGAGTCAAGAGCATAGTGAGCTTAGCAAGGAAACGGTAAAGCCATCCGCGATAGAGGTGGCTACGCCCAAACGCRCCAAAGAAATCATTGCGAAATACGGTTTTTCCTTCAAAAAGAGTTTGGGACAAAACTTTCTGATCGATCAAAATATACTGAATAACATCGTAGCGGCAGCTGAGCTTGATGAAACGAAGGGCGCGCTTGAAATCGGCCCCGGTATTGGCGCGCTCACACAGCGGCTTGCCAAAGCGGCTGGTAAGGTGACGGCTGTCGAAATCGACAATAGGCTCATTCCGATTTTGAAGGATGTGCTGGAGGGCGAGGAGCATACAACCGTCATTCATGGCGATGTGCTTAAGCTTGATTTGAAGAAGCTGTTCGAAGAGCAGTTTGCGGACGTAACAGGTGTAAGTGTTGTTGCCAACTTGCCTTATTATGTGACAACGCCAATTCTTATGAAGCTGCTTGAAGAGAAGCTGCCGCTTGAGCATATCGTCGTCATGATTCAGAAGGAAGTCGCGGAGCGGATGGCAGCGAAGCCAGGCGGCAAGGAATATGGCAGCCTCAGTGTAGCCGTTCAATATTACTGCGTGCCTAAGGTTGTCTGCATGGTGCCTCATACGGTGTTTATACCGCAGCCAAATGTAGATTCAGCCGTTATTAAGCTGTCTTTGCGTGACAAGCCTGCTGTTGATGTACCCGATGAGGATCATTTCTTTAAAGTTGTGCAAGCCAGCTTTGCTCAGCGACGGAAGACACTGGCGAATAATCTAACTGCATTCGTGGGCAAGGAGCGCCGCGAAGCATTAACGGAAATGCTTTTAAGCAACGATATTGACCCTATAAGACGCGGTGAGACGTTGTCGCTCGAGGAATTTGCGCGGATTAGCCGCAGCATGCTGGAGGCCGGCTGGTAGAGCTAGGCCGTTTCATCATAAAATACTCACCATTCGCACGTTCTGCCCATAGGATAGACGAAGAGGTGATTTACCCATGAAGCAAGGGGACCTGGTCGTCCGCAAATCGTATGGCGGTGACGTGCTGTTCAAGGTTGAGGCTATTCGTACACATACTGCCGTTCTGAAAGGCACGGATTACCGATTGCTTGCGGATGCTCCGATTCCTGATTTGTCGGTCATACGCGATCCAGAAACGACAAGTGCGGTGCAAGAAGTTCGAATTAAAGTGAATAATTCATTAAGACGCATGCATTCTGAACGGGAACGTCAAGCGGTTGAGAATGAGGAGCATATTCGGCATGCGCTGCAGCAGACTCAACCATTCTTTGAAGTGCCAGGAAAGGTACTTCACCTTGATGGTGATAGTAATTATTTGAAGAAGAGCATGCAGCTGTACAATACGATGCAAGTTCCTTCCCACGGTCTCCATGTGCATGAGTCTCAGATGGCTGATGTGCTTTACCGTCTGCTGCCCCAAATTCAACCGGATATTGTCGTAATAACAGGTCATGATGGCGTACTGAAAAGCCGTTTGCCCATGGATCTGTACAGTTTAAGCAGCTATAAAAACTCACAACATTTCGTTAATGCCGTACGCGTCGCTAGAGAATATGAGAGAAGCCGTGACGGGTTGATCGTTATTGCAGGTGCTTGCCAATCCCATTTTGAAGCGTTGCTGCAAGTGGGCTCAAACTTTGCAAGCTCGCCAGGACGAATATTGATTCATGCGCTCGATCCTGTTTATATAGCGATTAAAGCAAGCTATACATCCATAAAAGACACGATTAACTTAGCAGATGTCATTCATGGTACGATAAGCGGAATTGACGGCGTGGGCGGTATTGAGACAATGGGCAGCTTCCGTGTAGGTCTGCCAAAGCCAAAAATTACGTCACCGAACTCTGTATTAAAGCAGTAAGAGATAACGATATGTTCTGAAGGGATGAATAGAGACTATTTTCAGGCTGAAAATAGTCTAATCAAACATGTCTTTTTCGCCACAATTTTGTATCAAATGTTACGTTTAAATTGAATCAACTTCTTAATATGTATATTTTTTGCTTCGTTATGTATGGTTTTTTAAAAAATGGGTGAAATCACCGTTGACAAGTAAATATACCGACTGATATAATATTTTGCTTTGTTTGACAACCCTCCTCCTTTTGGTTATAATGGACAAGGAAAGAGGTGGTAGTGGACAATGGCAAAAAATGCGCTATTGGATATTAAACGCAGCTTGGAAGCTCATGTTGGCTCCAAAATCCGTCTTCGAGCGAACGGTGGACGACGAAAGACCATCGAACGAACCGGTACGTTGGAAGAAACCTACCCTTCTGTTTTCATTGTAAAGCTGGATGAAGAGCAGCATGCCTTTAAGCGTGTCTCTTACAGCTATGCGGACATACTGACTGAGTCGGTGGAAGTGACCGTATGCAATGATGAAGGTCAAGTCCGTATCGCCCATTTGCAACAATAGAATATATATCGCCTAGTGAGGCATGTTAGCGCAGAATAGCATCTGCGCTTTTTTTTTGCGTCCATTCATTTAGCTTTGCGAAAAGAAGGCGGCCATTTCCATCTCCGTATGGTCGCTTGTCAATTGAAGCATACTACCTGTGCAATAGTGACAGCCGTATATTTTGATTAGAATGACGTAAATTCGAATATGGAGGTAATGAAATGGGTCGCAGAAGACGCGGAGTAATGTCTGAGGAATTGAAATATGAGCTTGCCAAAGATCTTGGTTTTTATGATACGGTGCAGCAAGAGGGCTGGGGAAGCATACGCGCGAAGGATGCCGGAAATATGGTGAAACGCGCAATACAAATCGCTGAACAGGCTGCTGCCAAAACAAATCAACCCTAAGTGACGGCTCCTATTTATACGTGAAAAAGCTAAGCGGATGACTGTCGAAAAACATTCGATTGTCATCTCTTAGCTTTTATTGCGTTGGTTTGATATAATGATGCTTAAGCTTACGAACGAACGGGTGAACTTATCAGATGAAAATTTATGAAAAAGCTCCTGCCAAAATTAATTTATTGCTCGATGTACTCCGCAAGCGTGATGACGGCTACCATGAAGTCGAAATGATTATGACCATGGTTGACCTTGCAGACCGACTTGAAATGGAAGAGCTACCTAGAGATACGATCATTATTTCAAGCCAAGTTGGATACATACCGTTAGATGAGAAGAACTTAGCGTTTCAGGCAGCTAGGCTTATTAAAGACCGTTATGATGTTAAGCAAGGCGTATATATTCATTTAGACAAAAAGATACCAGTCGCTGCGGGACTCGCTGGCGGAAGCAGTGATGCTGCTGCTGCTCTGCGAGGGCTAAACCGTTTGTGGAAGCTGCAGATCCCTGAGGACGAGCTGTGCAAGCTAGGCGCAGAGCTTGGCTCTGACGTTCCGTTCTGTGTAACAGGCGGCACTGCAATCGCAAGGGGACGTGGTGAGAAGCTTGAACATATCGCCAATCCTCCGCAATGCTGGGTTGTACTTGCCAAGCCGCCAATCAATGTATCGACGGCTGACGTATATGGCAGATTCCGCGCAAATGAGCTTAAAGAGCATCCATCCATTTCAAATATGGTTGGTGCACTTGAGCGCGGCTCTTTTGCCGATATATGTGAAGGACTTGGCAACGTACTCGAAAAAGTTACGCTGGATGTGCATCCTGAGGTTATGCAGCTGAAGGAAAGTATGATTCGGCTTGGTGCCGACGGTGTGCTTATGTCTGGCAGCGGGCCTACTGTATTCGGCCTTGTGTCGAAGGAAGCCAAGCTTCCTCGTATTTATAATGGGCTCCGCGGTTTCTGCAAAGAAGTATATGTGGTAAGAATGCTCACATAAGGCTGACGTTCTCCTTGATTAAATCCGTATAAAAATGTTATATTTACATTATAATATTCGGATTTAGGTGGGGGGAGATGTGTTTGAAAAAGTTGAAACGGAGCTCGCGGTTGGTAGAGATGACCCAATACCTGTTAAGTCGACCCCACACGTTAATTTCACTGACAGCATTTGCTGATCGATATCAATCGGCAAAGTCTTCAATTAGTGAGGACCTGGCGATCATAAAAGAAGTGTTTGAGGAAGAAGGTATCGGCGAGCTTCATACACTTGCAGGAGCAGCAGGCGGAGTAAGATATACGCCTAAGATGCAAGAAACGACGGCTCTTACCATTATGACAAGCATATGCCGCCAGTTAGAGCAGCCTGAAAGGGTCCTTCCCGGCGGTTATTTGTATATAACGGATATGTTAGGCCAACCGGAGCTTCTCGCGGATGTCGGCAGAATGTTTGCAACTGCGTTCGCAGACCGGAAGATCGACGTCATTATGACCGTTGAGACAAAAGGAATACCTCTAGCTTACGCTACAGCTGCGTGCTTGAATATTCCGGTTGTTATTGTACGGCGTGACAATAAGGTAACGGAAGGCTCTGCAGTGAGTATCAACTATGTATCAGGATCAACCAAGCGGATTCAGACGATGTCACTCGCACGCAGAGCGCTTAAGGAGCAATCCCGCGTTCTCATTATCGATGATTTTATGAAGGCAGGCGGAACGATCCAAGGCATGATGGATTTGCTGTTTGAATTTAAAGCTATCGTCGCAGGCGTTGGCGTATTTGTTGAGTCAGGCGAGGTAGAACTCGAGGAACGGCTTCTTGAGGACTATGTCTCACTAGCTAAACTGACGGCTGTTGATATGAAGACAAAACAAACGACGGTAATTCCAGGCAATTATTTTAAAGAATAGATACGTGTAAATGAGAGCTTATTACATCTTGTTAGGAAGGCTGGGACCATCATGACAACAAAGCAACAAATGCAAGTGATTGCAACGGACAAAGCTCCTGCAGCAATCGGACCTTATTCGCAAGCGATTAAGCTCGGAGGATTATTGTTCACTTCAGGACAAATTCCGCTCGATGCGGCTGGGCAGCTTGTTGATGGCGGCATTGAGGAACAAACTCATCAGGTGTTTAGAAATCTAGAGGCCGTGCTTGATGCTGCAGGTGCCAGCTTTCAGGATGTCGTAAAAGCGACCGTATTTATGAAAGATATGAATCAATTTGCAACGGTAAATGGTATCTACTCCTCTTACTTCGGAGAGCATAAACCGGCTCGTTCGGCCGTGGAGGTCGCAAGGCTGCCAAAGGATGTTCTTGTCGAAATAGAGGTCATTGCATCGACAATTGTCGAATGAAAACGAAAAAGATTCAAAATAAAAAAAATATTTTAAATTGAGTATGAATTTACCAAAAATGTAGAAGGAATTGGCACAAAAACGTGGAAGTATACACCAAGTCTCTGATAGACAAAGGTGGTGAACACAAGTGCAAATTACTGATGTCAGACTCCGCCGTGTAAATTCCGAAGGGCGTATGAAGGCAATCGCATCCATTACTATTGATAATGAATTCGTTGTTCACGATATTCGTGTCATCGATGGAAACAATGGTATGTTCGTTGCAATGCCAAGCAAACGTACTCCGGATGGAGAATTTCGGGATATCGCTCATCCGATCTCTTCAACCACCCGGGAGAAAATCCAGGCTGCTGTTCTCGCTGAATACGAGCGCGCAGCAGAAGAAGTTGCGATTGAAGAAGGAGCTTAAGGCACTGCATTTTATGTTTTTGGGGTTGATTGGAGAAGAGAGCCATGGCTCTCTTCTCTTTTTTTTGCGAGAGGTGATTGCTAAGCATGTGATTACGTGCGACTTATCTTTTTACTATGAAACGAATAAGTTGTAGTGTAGAATGACAGGCAGCGATTCCATACACTTGGAAATCGAGCAACATATTCGTATAATGGAATAGGATGTACGACTTGAATCATTGCAGCTTTCAGCGTTTGCTGATGAAGATAGCACTTTTTTCACACTTATAAAGCTATACTAAAATAATCATTTATTGCAGGTCTAGGGGGTCTTTCATTTGAAGGTTATGGCGATTGTGCTTGCTGCAGGACAGGGCAAGCGTATGAAATCGAAGTTATATAAGGTGCTGCATCCGGTGTGCGGCAAGCCGATGGTAGGCCATGTGCTTGATGTTGTGAAGGAAGCGGCTGCGGAGCGCGCGGTCGTTATTGTAGGTCACGGGGCTGAAAAGGTTAAATCGTATTTGGGCGATGGCGCTGAATACGTCTTGCAGGAGCAGCAGCTCGGTACCGGCCATGCGGTGCTGCAAGCGGAAGCACTGCTTGGCGGCGAGAAAGGTACGACGATTGTGATTTGCGGCGATACCCCGCTTGTGCAAGCATCGACAATTGAAGCCATGCTTGAGCTGCATCATTCGAGCGGAGCTGCTGCAACGGTGCTGACAGCCGCTTTTGACGATCCTACAGGCTATGGCCGCGTTATCCGCGGTGAAGATGGCACTGTACAGCGGATTGTTGAACAAAAGGACTGCTCAGCTGAAGAAGCGGCAGTTAAAGAAATTAATACAGGCACGTACTGCTTCGACAATGAGAAGCTGTTCGCTGCGCTTGCTAAGGTAACGAGTAATAACGCGCAAGGCGAGTATTATTTGACGGATGTTATCGGAATATTCCGTGAAGCGGGCGAATCTGTTCAAGGCTACTGCACGAAAGATGTGTCAGAAGCCATAGGCGTGAATGACAGGGTGGCGCTTGCTGAGGCAGAGCGTTTTATGCGCGATCGAATTAACCGCAATCATCTGCTTGGCGGCGTCACTTTGATTGATGCTTCCTCAACTTATATAGAAGCGGGTGTTCAGATTGGATCTGACACCGTCATATATCCAGGCACAGTACTTCGCGGGTCAACAATTATCGGAGAAGATTGTGTTATCGGTCCTCAAGCTGATATTGCGGACAGCACGATCGGCAACGGCGTCGCGATTAAATATTCAGTTGTTTCTGAATCGGTAATTGGCGATACAAGCGCTGTGGGGCCATACGCTAATTTGCGTCCAGGCTCGAAGCTTGGCGTTGGCTGCAAGGTTGGTGACTTTGTGGAGCTCAAAAACGCATCACTTGATGATGGCAGCAAAGTATCGCATCTAAGCTACGTTGGTGACGCTAAGGTTGGCAAAGACGTTAATATCGGCTGCGGCGCCATAACGGTCAATTATGACGGTTACAATAAATTTGTAACGGAAATCGGCGATAATGCCTTCATCGGCAGCAATGTCAATTTGATTGCACCATTGAAAATTGGCGATGGCGCATATGTTGTTGCCGGCTCTACGGTAACGCATGATGTACCTGCTGGTGATCTTGCGATCGCACGCGAGCGCCAAGTAAATAAATCAGGTTATGCGGATAAGATCCGTGGACGTGCAAAAGCAAAAAAAGAAAAGAAGCAATCATAATACCAAATGGTTGATATAGAGATGCAGCGACGAATTCAGAGGATGAATTCGTTGCTGCATCTTTTTTTATGYATATGTCGTTTAAAGTTTAATTTTTGGCTGTAGTGGGTAAGTTATAGGGAAATCAAAACAGAAGCGAGTTTTTGCTTCACAAAACCTAAGTGTATGCTTACGAAGCAAGTTTTGCTTCACAAAACTAAGCGTATGCTTACGAAGCGAGTTTTTGCTTCACAAAAACCTAAGTGTATGCTTACGAAGCAAGTTTTGCTTCACAAAACTTTTGGGAGGTAATCAATATGGCGATAGCTATGAACGCGGATCAACGAACTGGCACGACGAAAGGTGAGTTGCGCCAATTGCGGCTCCAAGGGAAAATACCGGGCGTTATTTATGGTAAACAGTTGAATGATGCAGCACAGGTCATGGTGGATAGTAAGGAATTGCAGGCTTTGCTGCGTTCTCAGCCGAATGCGGTGCTTGAAATTAATATTCCATCCCATGGAAAAACCTCCGTTATGATCGCAGAGGTGCAACGTGATTCTTTGAGCAGGCAAGTACTGCACGTTGATTTCCATCAAATTAATATGAACGAAAATGTGCGGGCGAACGTTCGTATTCATGCAGAAGGCGATTCTCAAGGTGTGCGCGAGGGCGGTATCTTGCAGTTGATTTTGCATGAGCTTGAGGTGCAATGCTTGCCGGGCAGTATTCCTGATTCTATTTCCGTCGACATATCGTCGCTGGAGATTGGCGGAAGCATACTCGTAAGCGATTTGTTGCTGCCGAGCGGTGTGGAATTACTAGCCGAGCCTGAGCAGGTAGTTGCAACGATTCTTGCGCCGCAAAAAGAGCTTACAGAAGAGGAAGCAGAGGCTGCTGCAGTGGAGCTTACAGAAGCAGAGTCACGCTCTAACGAAGCGAAGCTTGAGGGCGTTAAGAGTCTGTAGAATCTCTTTTGAGAAATTACGTATACTACGCAGTACCGAGCATATTCAGGCGCCGTCCTTCATCAGGGCGGCGTTGTTTGCTTTTTGGGGAAAATAGAATGAAAGTTCTGACGCAGAACGGCTTCCGATGTTTACGCTTGTAATAGATTATGTTACATTTGTCCGTAAAGGAGTGGAGTGAGCAATGAGGTGGATTGCAGGACTTGGCAATCCCGGTGCTGCTTATCAAGGAACCCGGCATAATGTCGGATTTATGGTTATTGATGAGCTCGCAAGGCGCTGGGGCATTAGTGTAACGCAAAATAAATGCAAGGCATTAATCGGAGAAGGCAACGTACAAGGCACGAAGGTTGTCCTTATTAAGCCGATGACATATATGAATTTGTCTGGAGAGTCAGTAAGATCATTTCTAGATTACTTTAAGGCCGAGGTTCAGGACGGCTTAATCGTTTATGATGATTTGGATACGGAGATCGGCAAGCTTCGCCTTCGCTATCAAGGAAGTGCGGGCGGGCATAACGGAATTAAATCATTGATTCAGCATTTGGGCACGCAAACTTTTGACCGCGTTCGTATGGGCATTTCACGACCGCAGCCAGGCATGAACATTGCGGACTATGTGCTCTCCACGTTTCCGAAGAGCGAGCATGAGAAATTGTCTGCTATGGTTGCAGATGCATGTGATGCTATTGAGTTTAGATTGAAGGCGCCTTTCGAGGAGACAATGGCAAAGTTTAACCGATAATCTGTTAGAAAATGATTATGAGGGCATACTGAAGGATATAACTACCCTTCAGGAGGCATACATATGGCAGTAAACTATATTTGTCGGCACTGCAGAACATCGATGGGGTCGCTTAGCGGGTCAAATATAACGGAGCATCAACTGGGCTTCCATTTCTTGACCCCCGAAGAACGCAGCGATATAATAGCGTATGACCCAAATGGGGATGTAACGGTAAAAGTGGTGTGTGATTATTGCCGCGAGGCGATTGATGCGAACCCAGAGCTTCATTTGGTAACTAGTCCTCTTCAATGACGGAAAGTGAATAGTATGAGCCTTAGCAGATGGCTGAGGCTTATTTTCAATGTACAGGGAGCGATCGTATCACTCTCCGATTGTGTAAAGAAACGGGGTGTCGCAAAAGTTGAAAGCTTTAATTAATGCTTTTGCCGCGGATACGGACGTTCAGTCCGTTATATCCGGTATTCGTAAAGGCATGCGTGAGCAGATGATATCTGGCCTCGCAGGCTCTTCCAGACAAGTGCTCATTGCAGCGCTGCGGGAGGATGTACAGCGTCCTATGCTTGTTGTGACGCATAACATGTTCTCTGCGCAGAAGATTGCGGAGGACTTGCAGGAATGTCTTTCGTCAGAAAATGTATTATTATATCCCGCAAATGAGCTGGTAGCTGCAGAAGCGGCGATCTCGAGTCCTGAGACGCTTGCGCAGCGAATGGATGTGCTGATCAAGCTGTCCCAAGGCTATCGCGGGATTGTTGTCGTGCCCTTCTCCGGCGTTCGGCGCTATTTGCCTATAAGCAGTGTTATGGCTGAAGCGCAAGTAGAGGTTCAAGTGGGCCAGTCACTGCCGATAGATGCTTTTCTGCGGCAAATGACCGCTCTTGGCTATACACGGGCTGACCGCGTAGAATTGCGCGGCGATATGAGCGTACGCGGCGGGATTGTAGACTTCTATCCGCTTACGGCTTCACAAGCGTACCGGATCGAATGGTTTGGCGATGACGTTGATTCCATACGTACCTTCGATCCAGCAGATCAACGTTCTTTGGATCGCTTGGAATCTTATGTGGTTCCGCCATGCCAAGAGCTGCTCGCAGACGGACACCGGATGGAGACTGCGGCAAATCATGCGCAGCGGCTGCTGGAGAAGCAGCTCGATAAGATGACAGATCGTACAGCCAAGGATCGACTTCGCACGGAGCTGGGCGGAGAGATTGAAAGGCTGCGCGAGCATGTTTATTTTCCGGAAATTTATAAATATATTTCGTTGTTATACCCAGAGCGTCAAACGATTCTTGACTATATGCCAGCTGACACGCTGCTCATACTAGACGAGCCAACGCGTTTAATAGAGACAGCGAAGCAATTGGAGCGGGATGAAGCGGAATGGTCCATGCATTTGCTGCAAAACGGCAAGTCTCTTCCGGATCTTGCTCTTGCCCGCGATACAGAGGAGATTTTGCATCACCGTCCGTTTCCAACGCTTTTCTTGTCCTTATTCTTAAGGCAAATCCCGCATTCGCAGCCGCAAAATATATTGAACATGACAAGCCGCTCGATGCAAAATTTTCATGGGCAAATGAATGTGCTGAAGGCAGAAATGGAACGTTGGCGCAAGACGGGTGCCACAGTAATGATGCTTGCCGGCAACGCAGAGCGCATGGAACGCATGCGCCGAGTTCTTGACGACTATAGCATTGAGACGCCTACTCTGCTAGAAGGTAATTTGCAGTCCGGTTTTGAGCTGCCATCCTCTCACCTTGTTATTATTACTGAAGGCGAGATGTTCTCCCAAAAGCAGCGCAAAGCCCGGAAAATGGATAAAAAAGTGGATAATGCCGAGCGTATTAAGAGCTATACGGAGCTTAAGGTCGGTGACTATGTCGTTCACCATAATCATGGTATAGGCAAGTATGTAGGCATTGGCACGCTAGAAATAGCAGGTATTCATAAAGATTATTTGCATATTCTCTATGCTGGCGGCGATAAGCTGTCTGTTCCAATCGAGCAAGTGGATATGATTCAGAAGTATGTCGGCAATGAAGATAAAGAGCCTAAGGTTAATAAACTCGGCGGTAGTGAATGGACACGGGCAAAGAGCAAAGTAAAAGCATCTGTTCAGGATATTGCTGATGATTTGATCAAGCTGTATGCGGAGCGGCAGACGGCACCGGGGTACGCTTTTGGACAAGATACGTCGTATCAGAATGAGTTCGAAGCGATGTTCCCTTATGACGAGACGCGTGACCAGCTCAGAGCGATCGAAGAGATTAAGAAGGACATGGAGAAAACCCAGCCGATGGATAGGCTATTATGCGGAGACGTCGGTTATGGAAAAACCGAGGTTGCCATTCGTGCTGCCTTCAAATCAGCAATGGACAGCAAACAGGTAGCGGTGCTTGTTCCGACGACTATTTTGGCGCAGCAGCACTATGAGACATTCCGCGAGCGTTTTGCGGGTTATCCGATTAACGTTCAGGTGCTCAGCCGTTTCCGTTCACGCAAGGAACAAAACGAAACGATGAAGGGATTGAAAGCGGGAACAGTAGATGTCGTTATTGGGACGCATCGACTGCTGTCGCAGGATATTATTTTCAAATCACTCGGCCTTCTGATCGTGGATGAGGAACAACGTTTTGGCGTTTCGCATAAGGAGAAGCTGAAGAAGCTGAAAACCAATGTCGACGTGCTTACGCTGACTGCAACACCGATTCCAAGAACGCTTCATATGTCGATGCTTGGCGTGCGGGACTTGTCTGTTATTGAAACGCCGCCGGAAAATCGTTTCCCTGTGCAAACTTATGTGGTGGAATACAGCCCGTCCCTCGTACGGGAGTCGATAGAGCGCGAGCTGGCACGTGGAGGTCAAGTCTATTACTTGTATAACCGTGTTCAAGGCATCTACCAAATGGCGGAGCAGATCAATGCGCTTGTACCAGGTGCTAGAGTTGCGGTCGGCCATGGGCAAATGTCAGAGCAGGAGCTGGAGAAGACCATCCTTGATTTCCTCGATGGTGAATCCGATGTTCTGGTAAGCACCAGCATTATTGAGACAGGCGTCGATATTCCGAACGTGAATACGCTTATTGTGCATGATGCTGACAAAATGGGGCTCTCTCAGCTGTATCAGCTGCGCGGCCGCGTTGGTCGTTCGAATCGTATTGCATACGCTTATTTCACGTATCAACGGGATAAGGTGCTTACGGAGGTTGCGGAGAAGCGTCTGCAATCCATCAAAGAATTTACTGAGCTCGGCTCAGGCTTCAAAATCGCAATGCGCGATCTATCGATTCGTGGAGCGGGCAACCTGCTTGGGGCGGAGCAGCATGGCTTTATTGCTTCGGTAGGCTTCGACATGTATTCGCAAATGCTGGCTGATGAGATCGCGAAGCGCAAAGCGGAGATGAGCGGCGAAGAAATCAAAGAAGAGAAGCCAGTTAGCATGCTTATTGATATTAGCGTAGATGCTTATTTGCCTTCGGATTACATTTATGACAGCATCCAAAAAATTGAGATCTATAAAAAAGTGGCTGCTATCCGAACGTTCGAAGAGGCAGATGATGTGATTGATGAGCTTGTGGATCGTTTTGGCGATTTACCGCAAGCGGTAAGCAATTTGCTCGCAGTGGCTAGATTAAAAGTGTATGGCACGATGTACGGTATTGAGCAGCTCAGCGGCAAAGGTGATGATCTGCTGCTTCGTTACGCAGCGAGTGAGAAGCGAAGGATTGACCGTAAGAAGGTGGATCAGCTTTGTCTGAAGCATGAGAACCGCTTTAAGCAGGGCAGCGAGCAGGAGCCAAACCCAAGTATTTTGCTGCGCGCCAAGGGATTGAATATGGAGCAGAAAATTCATATGATTGAACAATTTTTGCAAGCGTACAAGGATGTTCTCCTTTATAAAGACGAATTGCAAGATGCGACAACATAGACAAGATTCGCTTTATACGCCCCTTTTCTGATACAATACTATCAAGTTCTCAATATGAAAGGGGATTCAACATGTTACACAGTTCACGCAAATCGGCATGGCGCAAAGGCGCGCTGCTTATCGTGGCAGTCGTGCTGGTCTTGACGATGGCGGCATGCGGCGGCGCGAAGGAAACAGAAGTTGCAACCTATAAAGGCGGCAATGTGACAGACAAGGAATTCAACAAGTATTTGGATGTATTTACGGTAATGCAGCCAGCGTATGCGCAAGTTATTGAAATTCCGCAATTTAAGGAGCAGCTGCTCCAGCAGTATATTTCCTACAAAATTTTAAGCGGCCAGGCTTCTAAGGAAGACGTTAAAAAGGCTGAAACAGAAGTAAAAGAACAAATGAAGCAGTACAAAACAGCACTTTCCCAAGATGCGGAATTGAAAGCTGCTGTAGATGCTAAAAAATTAAAAGACAAAGATATGGAAAACTATTTGCTTATGACTTCCAAGCTTGTAGCTCATATGAACGCTCAAGTAACTGAGGAAGAAATGAAAGCAGAATATGAAAAGAACGGTGTTAACTATGCAACCGTTTCTGTTCGCCACATCTTGGTATCAACCAAAACAACGGATCCAACTACACAAGAAGAGAAAGAAATTCGCACGGATGCAGAAGCTTTGGCTCGCGCTAAAGAAGTGAAAGACAAGCTGGCAGCAGGCGGAGATTGGGCTGCCCTTGCCAAAGAATATTCCGACGATCCAGGCTCGAAGGACGCAGGCGGTCTATATGCGGACAAGAAGAATGGCCAATGGGTGGAAGAATTTAAACAAGCTGCTTATAAACAAGAAATTGGCGTTATCGGCGAGCCTGTGAAAACAGATTTTGGCTACCATGTTATCCTTGTTGAGAAGCGTGATACGCCAGCATTTGATAAATTAACGGAAACAGACAAAGAAGCAGTAAGAGGTACTGTTGCTTCTGAGAAAATGAACAAATATATGACAGACGAGCTTCCTAAGCAAGAAATCGTCATTAAGCTTCCAAAAGCAAGTGATACTCCTGCTAGCGATGCTCCTGCTGGTGAAGAAACGCCGGCTACGGATGCTCCAGCTACAGATGCTCCTGCTACAGAAGCTCCTGCAACGAAATAAGTGCAAATCAAACATGTCAGACCCTTTAACCATTCACCGGTTAAGGGGTCTTTTTCTGAAACTATGCTGAACACAAATCAGTATTTGCTGCGTGAAGGCGAAAGCGGGCCGCGAGAAGCTGAAAGATGTTGTCGATGAAAATACGACAGTCGGCATTTTTGAGCTTACGGATAAAGGCGAAATATGGATGATTGGCGAAAATTCAGGCAGATCGGGACAAGCGGTGACCGTCTATGACCCGGAGAAGAAGGGGGAGGCGATTAAGCAGCTGGCTGACTTAGCGGTTTGGAAAAGCTTAGACGCCGTGAAAACAAATCAATATTTTGAAAATGATTTTAATACATTCTATCGTTATGATCCTATTGCTATAAGCGGACAAGTCGATCTAATTGTAGACATGCTTATTGCAAGAGCAGAAGAAAATAAAAAATAACATATGAATTTAAACAAGTTAACCCAACTTGAGGTATTTGCCTTAGGTTGGGTTTTTTTGCGTTAATAAATATGTCATAAAATAAACCATTCGAACATAAAAGAAGTACATCGATAAATAAGTGTCATTATACCTAACATAAATGTGAATAAAATGCCCCTAATTGACCATTTTTAAGTATAAATGTATCCCTTGAAAAAATTAGTGTTAACTATATTGACATTAACTTAATTCCCAATCTATAATAAAAGCACGAACAATGGAAGTTAATTCCACGTAAATGTTCGGAAATATAGAGACAAATATGAAGCGATGGGGAGTGGGAAGATGAAAAAGAGAATGTTTTATTCATTTGGCCTTATGTTTGTAGCTTTAACGATCGTATTGACAGGTTGTGGCGCAAACAACAACAAACCAGCATCCACGAATGGGGAAACAGATAAACCTACGAATGCTGCCAATGCTGGATCGGGAGCAGACGGGGAAATAAAAGTGGGAATATTGCACTCACAGAGCGGCACCATGGCAATTAGTGAGGTATCGGTTATCGATGCTGAAATGATGGCTATCGATGAAATTAATGCTGCAGGCGGCGTTTTAGGCAAAAAGATTGTACCTGTACTTGAAGACGGCGCTTCGGATTGGCCGACCTTCGCTGAGAAGGCACGCAAGCTTATTTCCGAAGATAAAGTGGCTACCGTATTTGGTGGATGGACTTCCGCAAGCCGGAAAGCAATGAAGCCGGTATTCGAAGAGTTAAATGGCCTGCTGTGGTATCCGGTGCAATATGAAGGTCTTGAATCCTCTCCGAATATTTTTTATACAGGCGCTACGACAAACCAACAAATCGTTCCATCTGTCTCGTGGCTGATTGAAAACCGCGGCAAGAAATTTTACTTACTCGGATCGGACTATGTATTCCCTCGTACCGCAAACCTCGTAATAAAAGAACAGTTGAAGGCTGAAGGCGGCGAACTGGTTGGAGAAGAATACACGCCGCTAGGCCATACAGATTACAGCACGCTAATCAGCAAGATCAAAGAAGCTAAACCAGATGTCGTATACAACACGCTTAACGGTGACAGCAACGTTGCGTTCTTCAAGCAATTGAAGGATGCAGGCATTACAGCTAAAGATTTGACTACTTTGTCAGTATCGGTTGCAGAAGAAGAGATCCGCGGTATTGGCGTCGATGTGCTGGAAGGCCATTTGGCGGCGTGGAACTATTATCAAACAACGGATACGCCAGCTAACAAAACATTCGTCGAAAACTACAAAAAGAAATACGGTGATGAGCGTGTAACGGCGGACCCTATCGAAGCCGGCTATACAGCGGTCTACTYGTGGGCAAAGGCGGTCGAGAAAGCAGGCTCCACGGACGTAGATAAAGTGAAGGAAGCAGCCAAAGAGCTGGAGTGGGATGCTCCAGAAGGAAAAGTAAAAATCGACGGCGCTACTCAGCATATTTATAAAACGGTTCGTATTGGCGAAGTGCAAGCGGACGGCCAATTCAAGGAGCTGTGGAACTCAGGTGAAGCGGTTAAGCCGGATCCGTATCTCAAGGGCTACGACTGGGCAGCAAGCATTCAACCAACGCAATAATCCATAAGCAAACAATGGTCTAATACACAGCAATTAATGGGGGAGTATTCGATCGCTTCGAATGCTCCCTTCTGCTTTTTTTATGACAGAGGAAGGCGACAGCCGTTTACGCTAGAGAGGAGCGGTCATATGGAAGTGTTTCTGCTGCAGCTATTTAATGGTTTAAGCATCAGCTCCATTTTATTGCTGGTTGCTTTGGGGCTTGCGATTACGTTTGGCTTGATGAAGGTCATCAATATGGCGCATGGTGAGTTAATTATGATCGGTGCGTACTCCACGTATTTGACGCAAAATGTGTTTCATGATTATTTGCCGAAATCGATGTTTGATTGGTATTTTGTATTGGCCATTCCGGTCAGCTTTATCGTTGCATTTATCATTGGTCTCATTCTCGAAATGTCGCTGATTCGCTTTCTATATGGACGGCCGCTTGATAGCTTGCTCGCCACTTGGGGTGTGGGTCTCGTGCTGCAGCAGTTAGCAAGATCTATTTTTGGGGCGCCAAACGTTGCAGTCACAAGCCCGGCATGGCTAAATGGCGGCTTGAAGATTATGGATGGAACATTGCTTCCTTACAAAAGGTTATTCATTATCGGACTCGTCATCGCTTGTTTAGTTGCTATGTATTTCTATATTTACCGCAGCCATGAAGGCAGAAGGATGCGGGCAGTGATGCAAAATCGCGATATGGCTGCATGCCTTGGCGTTTCGACAAGACGAGTGGATGCGATGACCTTCGCTATCGGCTCGGGTATTGCCGGCATTGCCGGCTGTGCGTTAACGCTGCTTGGTCCTATCGGTCCGTCACTTGGCACCTATTATATCGTTGATGCCTTTATGGTCGTCGTGCTTGGCGGAGTCGGCAAGCTGGTTGGGACGGTGCTCGGGGCAACAGGGATTGGAATGTTTAATACGTTGTTTGAGTATTGGACGAATGCTTCGCTTGGCAAGGTGCTAGTGTTTGTCTGTATAGTTGCTTTCCTCCAATGGAAGCCTATGGGACTCGTTGCCATGCGTTCGCGGTCGCTTGACTAGGGAAAAGAAAGGTGGAACGCTTATGCGCTTGCAAAAGTTTACTCCTACACGGATATGGATCTTAATTGGCTATGCGGCAGCAGCGGCAGCACTATTCTCCGCTCCGCTATTTGTAAGTGATTTTCGGCTCAATTTGTTAGCGAAATTTCTAGCCTTTGCCATAGTAGCATTAGGGCTTGATCTGATATGGGGCTACACCGGCATTTTAAGTTTAGGGCATGGCATTTTCTTTGGCTTAGGCGCCTACGCTATGGCGATGTATTTGAAGCTGGAGGCAAGCGGCGGAAGGCCGCCGGATTTTATGGGCTGGAGCGGTCTTAAGGAGCTTCCTCTTTTCTGGCAGCCATTTCAGAGCTTCTGGTTTGCGGTAGCGATGGGAATTGCCATACCTGCGCTGCTTGCGCTTGTGCTTGGTTACGTCACATTCCGCAACCGAATTCGCGGCGTTTACTTCACGATCTTAACGCAAGCACTCGTTATTATTACGACGACATTGCTCATTGGTCAGCAAGCTTTTACAGGCGGTACAAATGGGATAACAGGCTACTCCACCGTGCTTGGCTTCTCTATAGGATCTCCTGAGACGAAGCGCGTGCTTTACTATATTACCGTCTTTGCTCTCATTGTTATCTTCATCTTTTGCCGCTACGTCATCGGCAGCCGCTTCGGCAAGGTGCTTCGCGCGATTCGTGATGGCGAGAACCGGGTGCGGTTTATCGGCTACAATCCAGCAATTTATCAAATGGTCGTATTTACGATTTCGGCAGGCATTGCAGGTATAGCGGGCATGCTGTTTGTACTCCACGTCGGTATTATTTCACCATCGATGCTCGGAATTGTGCCTTCGATTGAAATGGTTCTTTGGGTAGCCATTGGCGGACGTGGAACGCTGGTTGGAGCCGCACTCGGCGCTATCCTCATGAACTGGGCTAAAAGTGAGTTCAGTACCGCTTATCCGCAGGGCTGGTTATTCTTTATGGGGCTGCTGTTTGTGGTCGTGGTCGTATTTATGCCTAAAGGTGTTGCTGGCTTAGTTGGCCAATTGAAATTACGCAAAAAAGGGAGGGAGCCGAAGCATGAAGGAGTCCGCAATCCTGCTGTGTGATGATGTGACTGTTGAGTTCGATGGCTTTAAAGCGGTTCAAGGCATGAACCTAAAGCTTGAGAAAGGGGAACTTCGTTTCCTCATTGGGCCAAATGGAGCCGGCAAAACGACAATTTTGGATGTGATTTGTGGGAAAGTAAGGCCTACGGCGGGACGTGTCACATTCGGGAAGGTAGATATAACGAAAAAGAAAGAGCATCAAATTGCTGAGCTTGGCATCGGTCGTAAATTTCAAGCTCCTTCGATATTCCCTTCGATGACGGTTGCTGAGAATTTGGAAATCGCGATGCGTCAGAAGCGTACCGTGTTCGCGACGTTGTTTGCGAAGATGGTTGAGGATGAGCGGGCTAAAATTGACGGGCAGCTCGTTATGATTGGTTTGCAGAAAAAATCGAGCTGGCGGGCAGGCGGTCTGTCGCATGGAGAGAAGCAGTGGCTCGAAATTGGCATGATGCTGCTCCAGGAGCCGGAAATATTGCTGCTCGATGAGCCGGTGGCGGGGATGACCGATAAGGAGACGGATAAAACGGGCGAGCTTCTCCACCAGATAGCCCGTATGCGGTCGATTGTAGTCGTGGAGCATGATATGGAGTTTGTTCGTAATTTTGCGAGCAAGGTCACCGTTATGCATGAAGGGAAGCTGCTAAAGGAAGGCTCGATGGATGAAATTCAACGAGATGACCGCGTGGCGGAAGTGTACTTGGGGAAAAGGCGGGATGCCGATGTTAGCCGTTCAACAGCTTGAGGCTGGTTATGGTGAAAGCATTATTTTGCGCGATGTGTCATTGAGGGTGAAGCAAGGGCAGGTAGTATGTCTGCTCGGGCGGAATGGAGTAGGCAAAACAACGCTTATGAARAGCATTATGGGGCTGCTGAAGGCGCGAGAGGGTTCTGTTTCTTACAATGGCTCGGATTTAACGAAGAAAGCGCCGGGACTGCGGGCTAAAAGCGGAATCGGCTATGTACCGCAAGGACGCGAAATATTTGCTCAGCTATCCGTTTATGAAAATTTGCTGCTTGGCCTTGAAGCTTCAAAGTCGAAAATGTCTTCTATTCCAGAAGAAGCTATTGCAAAATTCCCTGTGCTGCCGGCAATGTATACACGCCGCGGCGGCGACCTCAGCGGCGGACAGCAGCAGCAGCTCGCCTTCGCAAGGGCATTAGCCTCAAAACCTGAAGTATTGCTGCTTGATGAGCCCTGCGAGGGGATTCAGCCTTCTATCGTAGATGATATAAGGGATGTTATTCGCTCGATTAAAGCGGATGGCAAGACGGCTATTTTACTGGTGGAGCAAAGCTTGGATTTCGTGAAGAGTGTAGGAGACTACTTCTACGTGCTCGAAAAGGGGGCGATTGCGTGGGAGGGCGGCTTGGAGTCGCTGGATGATGAGGTCATACGCAAATATTTGACGGTATAAAACGAATGATAAGCAAAAAGCGCCTTTATGAGAGGCGCTTTTTGCTTTGTGTTGTTAGAGCTGTTTTTGAGATGTGGTGATAGTGGTTTATTCAATGCTTATTAAGGACTTCCAGTAACGCCATGCTTTTAAGTAATCGTCTATATCGTGAGAGTGATGCTTGAGGCAAATGCCTAAGCGGTAATAGAGCTGAATGATTACTTCTTCAGTTAACCTCTGCTGATCTGTATCTGATTGATTAAGCATAGCGAATGCAGGCATTAACGTCTCTATGCTCAAGTCATCAGGTGAGGAACAGAATGCATAAAGCAAGTCATAGAGCGGAGGTCCGATTATTGGTGAAGGATCGATAACGCCAATTAACTCGTTATGACTAAAGATGAAGTTATGAACCCCGCAGTCGCCGTGAAGCAAAAATTTCCCCTGAGATTCGCTCATCGTTGCTTTCTTTAAAAGCGACTTTACAAGGGTATGATCCTCTAATGGCAAGCGGTCGCCGATATAGCTTCGAGCGTAATCGATGTTCTCCTCCATAAATTCTCGCCAAGTATCGCGGGGATTCTCCAGCCAATCACCCCATTTCAGTGATGGTGAGCAGCTTGTGTAATGCTGAATAAGTCCGCTCGCTAAAGCCTTCAACCATTGCTCCTTAGAGCCGCCAATATAATCGGTTGAACCCTTAAGAAACGTATAAACGATATATGTTTTATCTGGAGCGGTGTAAGTAAGCTTAGGCAACATAGGTGCATCTGGATATGTTTTTTTATATTGTTCAACTAAAGAAAGTGCATCTGGCTGATCAAGCTTTAGCACATATTTGGGCGATTCATCGACTTTAATGAGGTATACAAGACCTTCCGTCGTTCCGTCCATTTGTTTATGGATTTCGGACTGTTTTTCAATGGCACCTGTATGCCGAAGATGTTCGATGATTTGCTGCACGTCGTTCTTTATTTTCATTTAAATCCCCCTGTATATGGAATGTTTTATGCTTCATCTGGTGAAGTGCTTTTATATTTCTCAGTCCAGCTTTTACGCCACTCTTGATAAGACATTCCTTGAATATCTTCTAAATTTTTGCCGTCTATAGACCAATACCCGCCGTCTGCAGTGTCTCCGGTTGGAAATGAAGTTCCTCCTATAGGCTGACCATCAGCCAAATAAACAAAAACATCTACTTTCCCTTTGCTTAGCGGATGGTTCGTTACGGTAAATTTCTGTATATGAATCGTTTTTCCAATATAATCGGAGGGGTTCACCCGCTGCAACCCCCAGTACATCATATAGGGCAATACTGATAATTTCTGTTCGGTAAGCTCGTAGCTCTCAACTTGCCCTTCTTTTGAGCTGATTCGATATCCTTTTTCTTCAAGATAGCTTTGAGAAATGGATTGCTCTGACGTTGTCTTGGTTTCTCCTGTACAACCGATCGACAAGGATAGCAGAAATAGGATTAATAAATATTTCAATGTATTCATCCCTTCTTAATCTCTTTGCTTTTTGTGACGAAGCGGCAGCTCCCTTTGTTGCAAAAAGAGGTTGGATGTAAAAAGAAATAATTGCTTATATATGTAAAAAGTGATATCATATTTATATCAAAACAATATAGAAAAAGATGAAGGAGTGGGGTTTAATGAACGAGAAGAAAGCCTGGTATGTTAGCGGATACATGGCATTGCTGTTTTCGGTAGTTGCTGCTGCTGGCGGTATTTTTCTAACGATATCGGAAGCATCCAAGGACAGCGGGTCTGGGGTAATTATCGGTGTTGGCGCTTTTTTAATTTTGCTGTCAGTTATTTGTTTATCCTCTCTTACGATCGTGCAGCCGAATGAGGCGAAGGTGGTTACTTTTTTCGGAACGTATATGGGTTCTGTTCTTGAAAGCGGCTTATGGATGGTTCTTCCGCTTACGAACAAGGTTAATATTTCACTTAAAGTACGCAATTTCAACAGCCAAACACTAAAGGTGAATGATGCGGAAGGAAATCCGGTGGAGATTGGTGCTGTTGTTGTATTTAAAGTAATGGATACGGCAAGAGCGAGCTTCGACGTTGATAATTATGAGCGTTTTGTAGAAATTCAAAGCGAGACGGCGATACGTCACATTGCCGCGCAATATCCTTACGATGTTTTCTCTTCAGACGCGGCTTCCTCACTTAGAGGCAATGCGGATGAGGTAGCGGCGGAGCTAGGCAATGAGCTGCAAAACCGTCTTGCAGTTGCCGGCGTAAAGGTGCTTGAGACTCGCTTGACTCATTTGGCGTATGCTCAGGAAATCGCTAGTGCAATGCTTCAAAGGCAGCAGGCGATTGCAATTGTAGCGGCACGTTCCAAAATTGTTGAGGGTGCAGTTGGTATGGTAGATATGGCACTGCGGCAGTTGGAGGAAAACGGGATTAGCTTGGATGCCGAACGGAGAGCGGCGATGGTGAACAATTTAATGGTGGCGATTGTATCTGATCGCGCTGCAACTCCAGTCATTAATACAGGAACTCTTTACGGCTAGAGGCTGATTATTATGGCTAAAGAAAAGAAAGCATTTCCGCTTCGTTTGGATCCCGATATCCATCGTGCTCTTGAGCAATGGGCCGCAGACGAATTCCGCAGCGTCAACGGGCACATTGAGTTTTTGCTCAGAGAAGCGCTTGGCAAGGCAGGCAGGCTCAAAAAAACGAATCAGATGGACAATAATGAAGGTAAATAATATTTAGGCAAAGGGCGGTTATCGATTCAAATCGATAACTGCCTTTTTTAATCCATAAACAATTAAAATGCATTTGCTTCTCATGCAAGCAAAAGGGAGAAATGGGGAATGCTGAAAACGAGCTCGGGGAAGCGTAAAACGAAGGCTGGACGATACGTCGACGGCCTTTTTCACAAAGAGATGGAACGTTTGGCTTGAACTGTAGTCCGTGCATAAGAAATTGGGAGCGGATGAATACTATGGTCAGATTCAAAATCTTTTGAAGGAAGTTTCTTCTTCGTTATAAACAAGCTGCAAGAATCCAGTCGATTCAAAATCCTCTAGGAAAGCGGGGCAACAAGAAATGAAAGCAACTGGAATTGTACGTCGCATCGATGATCTCGGGCGTGTCGTCATTCCGAAGGAGATCCGCCGTACACTGCGTATTCGCGAGGGAGACCCTCTAGAAATATTTGTAGATCGTGATGGCGAAGTTATTTTGAAAAAATATTCTCCTATCGGTGAGCTTGGCGACTTCGCTAAGGAATATGCGGAATCGTTATTTGAGGGAACAAATCATGTTACATTGATCACGGACCGGGATACCATAATTGCTGTAGCTGGAGCCTCCAAGAAAGAACTGCTTGATAAGCAGGTAGGCACTGTTTTGGAGAGCTGTATGGAAAATCGCAAGACGCTTGCTGAAGCAAATGGCGGTGCCTTTGAAATTGTGAAGGATACGCAGGAAACTTACAGCTCCTTCGTTATTGCGCCGATCATTGCGGGTGGCGACCCCATTGGAACAGTCGTGCTGCTTAGCAAGGATGAATCGGTAAAAATGTCTACTATGGAAACAAAAATGGCTGAGACGGCAGCGGGCTTTTTGGCAAAACAGATGGAGCAATAGTAAGAAATGTGGCTATAACAGCTTCTTTAATCGAGAAACACTCGATTGGGGAAGCTTTTTCCACGTTTACGATTGTGAGGTATAATAGATACCAATAGAAATCGTGCGATAGGCAGGAGTGAACGGGATGAACCGCAAGCCGGGGGAAAATGGGCAATCGGCGGAAATGCTGGGGCAGGCGGGTAAGCGAAAAACAAGCGTGGGAGTGGTCGAAGCACGCCAAGCTGAACTTACGGAGAGCCAAGAGCGACCTTGTGCCGGCGAACAGTCGCTAGCTAAAGCAGCGGAACCTGCAGTTGAAGGACGGGTTCAATTAGAACGAAGCTCGAAGCAGCATCTCATGAATGGAGTTGCGCTCATGGCGGGTGCGGCGCTGCTGTCAAAGCTGATTGGTGTTTTTCAAAAAATACCGCTGCAAAATCTAGCTGGGGACCGCGTGTTTGGCATTTACAACGCCGTGTATCCGTTTTATCAGCTGGCAGCTGTTCTTGCCACTGCGGGATTGCCAACGGCCGTATCGCTTCTCATTGCAGAGAGGCTTCGCAAGGGAGATGATGCAGAAGGCGTCAGGCGAACGTTATACGCTGCGCTTTTGCTGCTTGGTGTGACGGGTATTATTTCGTTTGGCTTGATGTGGGGTGGAGCGAATCAAGTAGCGGGTTGGATTGGCGATGCACAGACGGCTGGTGCAGTGCGTTCGGTCTCGTTTGCGCTGCTGCTTGCTCCATTCGTTGCTGCGTTAAGAGGATATGTGCAGGGAATCGGACAAATGGGATTGTCTGCCGCCTCACAAGTTGTTGAGCAAATGATTCGTGTAGGCGTAATGCTGCTGGTGCTTGCATTAAGCTGGTCCGCTGGATGGGCAGATGCATCTGTGGCGTCTGGTGTGATGAGCGGTTCGGCATTCGGAGCTTGCGCATCGCTTTTGCTGCTGGCTATATATTTATGGCGCAGACGCAGCGGGGAGCGGCTTAATCGGATGGCAGGGGCAATACGAGCAGAGATGAGAAAGCTTGCCGTTATTGCACTGCCTGTCGCGCTTGGCGCGGTGGTTGTTCCTGTTCTTGGCGTTGTGGATGCATTTATGGTTCCTCGCTTATTGCAGGAAGGCGGAGCTTCGGAAGCTGCGGCAATGACATTGTTTGGCGTGTACAGCCGAGCGCAGCCGCTTGTTCAGCTTGTTGTTATGGTAGCCGGAGCGGCGGCAGCGGCACTCGTACCAAGCATTGCGTTAGCACGTATGCGTGGTGCATACGGACAGCTTCGAGTGCAGCTCTCGCTTGCCGAGCGGGCGGCGTGGGCAATCGGCGCTGCAGCAGCCATCGGCTTGGCACTGCTCGCGGAACCGCTCAATATGATGCTGTATTCGGATACTCAAGGCACATTCGCCTTCGCTTTGGTTGGCTGCACTGCTCTTGCGGGCAGTGTGAATGCGGTGACGGCACCTGTGCTTCAAGGATTAGGCGCTGTACGTATTCCAGCTATTCTGTTGCTGGTTGCAGCGCTGCTTAAAGGCGTAATTAACGCTGTGCTTGTACCCACTTATGGCATTGAAGGCGCAGCCATCGCAGGTGTCGCTGCGCTAAGCGTGGCGGCTTTGCTTGGGATTATTGCAGTGCGGTATGCAGCGTCGGGTTCTGGAGCGGCGCTAGCTGGCGGACGAGCGGGAGTGGATGGGCGTGTGAAGCCGGGCGAGCGGGTGGTTGGTGAGAAGGTAGTGCGAGAGCGGGTGCTGGGGGAAGAGCAGGGACGAGGGCAAGGGCAGGAGCGAATGCTGAAGGAAGAGCAGGGCCGAGTGCGAGAGATGGGGCAGGGGCTAGTGCAAGGGCGAGAGTGGTGGAGAGAGCAAGAGCAAGAGCAAGGGCAGGAGCGAATGCTGAAGGAAGAGCAGATCCGAGTGCGAGAGATGGGGCAGGGGCGAGTGCAAGAGCAGGAGCAGGAGCTGGAGCGAATGCAAGGGAGAGAAGATGGACGCCAGCCGTCGCATGGGCGTGCGGCGGCGGGCACGGTCTTTGCGCTCGCGGTCATGGCCGCGGCGCTTGTTATCGCCGAGCGAGCGCTGAGCGCAGCGCTTGGCGGGCTGCCGCCTAGGGCGGCAGCAGCTGCGCTTGCGCTGACGTGCGTTGCCGTCGGCGCTTGCGCCTTTGGCGCCGCAGCTTTGCGCGGCGGCGCTATCAGCGCGCGCGAATTGCGCGCGTTGCCGGGCGGCGCGGTGCTGGCCGCCCGTTTGCAGCGCTGGCGGCTTATTCCGCCAGCGAAAGATGAGCGCTAGCGCCGCAATTTGGCGGCGGTGAGCGCTTGTAAAGCAAGTGTTTTTCATGGAGTAATATGAAAAACACCAACTGTCTGATCTGCACAGGTTATCTCGTGTAGATTATTAGGGGGGTGTCCCAAAAGCCATAGGCTTTAGAGGCACCCTCTTCAAAGTTTTGAAATCTGTAAAAAACAAAGAAACCAACCTTTGGTAAAATGGAGGTACCACCCAACCATCTTCGAAAGGAAGGTCTCTATGTACATTCAATATACCATGGACCAACTTACCCTGCCAATGGATTTAGCTGAAGATATTCCCGAAAATCACCTCGTTCGTGTCGTGAACACTGCCGTGAACCGTTTGAGTGATCGCATTTTTTCAGCCGCCTATCCAGGTKGCGGTCGAGACAGTTATCATCCCAAAATGTTAACAAAAGTCATTATCTATGCCTACACCCAACGCATCTACTCCTCCCGTCAAATCGCTAAGGCAGTCCGTGAAAACATCATGTTTATRTGGATTGCAGGCCGGCAACGACCAGATTTCCGTACYATTAATCGCTTTCGCTCCGAGCGAATGAAGTCCGTACTCGAAACGGTATTCACCGCTGTTCTACAGTTTCTGGCTGAGGAGAAGTATGTAAAGCTTGAGCATTACTTTGTCGATGGAACAAAGATCGAAGCGAATGCCAACCGCTACACGTTTGTCTGGGGCAAAGCGGTGGTGAAACACAAGGCTAAGCTGCAAGAGAAAGTGAAGACGTTGTTCGCAACTATTGAGGAAACCGAAAAACAAGAAGAACGGGAGCACAGCAATCAGGATTTAAGTGAGCTTGGAGAAGCTGCTGAAATGACAAGCGAAAAACTAGAAACCGCCGTCAAAAAGCTCGAGGAAAGACTRCAAGAAAAGCCGAAGGATAAGCCGCTTAAGAAAGCCGTTCGTGCCCTTCGAAAAGACTTGTTGCCTCGTCTTCAAAAATACGAAAACCAGCAAACCATACTTGGAGATCGAAATAGCTATAGCAAGACCGACAAAGACGCCACGTTCATGCGAATGAAAGAAGACCATATGCGCAACGGCCAGCTAAAGCCTGGCTACAATGTACAGATTGGAACAGAAAATCAATTCATTATCGGTTACAGTCTTCACCAACGCCCGACGGATACCCGATGCTTGAAACCACATTTAGAGAAAKTAAAAGCCTCACTTGGGAAGCTCCCCAGAACGATCATCGCAGATGCTGGCTATGGCGGAGAAGAAAATTACGCTTACTTAGAGAAGGAACAGCTTGAGGCGCTAGTTAAATACAGCACGTACCATAAGGAAAAATCGAAGAAATGGCAAACGGACATCAGTAAGCTCGACAATATGCGATACGATGAGGAAGAAGATACATGGACATGCGCGAATGGACAGAAGCTTGTCTTTCGCTACGAAAGTAAAAGTGTAACGGAGAGTGGCTATGAAATCCGACAACGTCATTACCGCAGCATGGGCTGTGAAGGATGTCCGGGCTTTCGCTTGCCCACAATCTGATGAAGCAAGCAACCATAGACCAAAAGAAAAAAATAGCCGTACAGGAATAGACCACCCTGTACGGCTATTTTTCATATTTTGCAATATTTCTGTTCAAAGCGAGCTATCCCTTCAGTGAGCTTAACGCTTTTGGGACAGCCCCTTTGCTTTTTGATAGCTTACCAAGCTGCTACGTTAACGACCAGCTGTCTCAAGCCCATTGCTGCTGCGAGCTTCTGTAGCGGTTTGCTCCTTAAAGTCAGCGATAAGATCGTTCATGACGATTTGATCCGACATGTTCAGCTCGGTGCGCGAGTCTTCAAAGGCGCTTATGCAGCCGCTGACTGGTATGGATGCATTGTCTTGGATGTTCCAGCATGCGCCGTTCTCAGCAATGCCATCTGCTGAAGGCATAAAGTAGAGGGTACCATCAGTGAAGGCACCGTTTCTTTGCACGACCTTCTTGCCAAGGAGAGGATTCTCCATAAGCAGAGGCATGCCAATTAAATATTGATCAGCCGTCGAGATGCCGAGCAGATGCATGATCGTAGGCGTTACATCCAGCTGACCGCCTACATTCGTATACGTTCCTGCATGCTCGTTCTTTGGCAAATGAATGAGCAATGGTACCTGCTTCACAATCATTTGACGCTCTAAATCATTCAGCGGCTTGCCAAGGAAAGTCTCAAACAACGACCAGTCATTAATTGAGTTGTCGTGATCCCCGTACATGACGAGAATCGTGTGATCCCAGAGTCCTTCTGCTTTCATTCGATCAACCAGCTCACCGAGCGCGGCGTCTACATAATGAATGGATTGCAAATAATCCCCCATTAATGTACCATCCAGCTCGCCAAGGTTAAGCTTTTGCTCCTCTTCCGGCATCGTGAACGGATAATGGCTGGAGAGTGTGATCAGAAAGGAGTAAAAGGGCTRTTTCTGATCGGCAATGACGTCAAAGGATTGTCGGAAGAAAGACTTGTCTCCGAGAGCCCAGCCGATTTTTTCATCTAGTTGAAAATGCTTTAAGCTGTAAAACTGATCATATTGCATGTTTTTGTACATCGTATTTCGGTTCCAAAAACCACCCTCATAAGAGTGGAAGACGGATGTCCCATAATCGTTTGCTTTTAAGGTGCTGGACATACAATCGAATTCGTTTGGTGCATATTGGATGAAAACCGAGCCGTTCGTGACGGGCTGCATGGAGCAGTTTGCCATGAAATCGGCATCCGAGGTTCTGCCTTGAGCGGTTTGTTGATAAAACTGACTGAAATAGGCGCTCTGCTCGATTAAATCGTTTAAATTCGGGGTAATTTCTTGACCCCCCATTGATTTGTTAACCATAAAGTTTTGGAAAGCTTCGAGCTGAAGCATAATGACATTGCTGCCTTTGTATGCGCCAAATAAAGCATCCTGCTCGAGCGATTTCCGCTGGTCGCCGCGTTCTTGAATCCAGTTTTTCGCACCAGAATACTGCTCAGCGGTAACCGTCTCCGCATCCAGCCAGTGTTGTTTGACATACCGATACACATCATAGCCATGAAAACCAAGCGCGCCCGTCATGTTGTAAATGGACAGATTCCACCAATTGCCGACCAAAATACCTTGTCCCCACGTACGCTTCGCTTCATTTACGTTTGTGAAAACAAGCGATGTTCCGATGCCAAAAATCACAGCGCTTAGAACGATGCGGACGATTGCCTTTTGCATGCCAGCAGGCTTGCGACGATACTCATTCGCTTGACGAAGATCACTCCGCCCTCGCCATAATGCGTAAATCGCAAAGGGAATGATAATAATCCAATCAAGGAACAAAATAAAATCCGTCGCTCGAAGAAGTGTGCCGATACTCTCGCCTAAGGAGTCCACTTGACTGAACTGAAGCAATACGGGAACGGAGATCAGATCTTGAAAGTAGCGATAATAAATAATATCGGCATACAAAACAAAGGATGCGATCACATTCAACACGATAAGTGCAACGATCCGTCCGCGTGCGGGCAGCCATATAGTCCAGAAGCTGAACAATAAAATGGCTCCGAGCTCGATAAGGGCATCTTTATCGGTCATTTTCATTTTTGGTACGTCAAGAATAGCATTGAATAGATAAACCTTCGCCATCATCACAGCCACAAATAAAAGCAAGTCTACAGCCTTCAGCCGCTCGAGCCCTATCAGAATCTTGCTCATCAAGCGGCGTAAAGCCGAGTGGTTATTATATAACATCTATAAAATATCCTTCCTCTTTCGTTACTATCGATTTCCGCGAGGGGGAAGCGGGCCAAAAAATTGCAAGTAATTACACTCGATACGTCCATTAAACAGCTTCCGCTTCTTATCCGCAGGACGTCCAAAATAGTGCTCGATTGTCGTAGAGGGGCTAATCGAGAAATACGACCAAGTTGGGTAATGGAGCGCAGTCAATCCGAACTGACGCAGCGCAGCCTCTGCTTGTACATCATCGCCGAGACGTTCGCCGTATGGCGGGTTCGTAATAATGACGCCGTAATCGCCTTCAAGCTTCACTTTGGCAACAGGCTGTACAGAAAGCTTGATTTCTTTGCCGAAACCCGCTTTCTTAATCGCAGCTTCTGCGATTTCAATCGCTCCTGGATCAATATCAGAACCTGCAATTTGAAGCGGAACATCATCTTTTACCAAATCAAATGCCTCATCGCGCGCTTCATCCCACAGCTCATTCGGAATAAGCGGCCAGCCTTCGCTGTTAAAGCTTCTGCGAAGGCCAGGTGCGATGTTCCAGCCAATCATTGCTGCTTCAATTAATATCGTACCGGAACCGCAAAATGGGTCATAGAGCGGCCGATCAGGACGCCAGCGGCTAAGCTGAACGAGAGCAGCGGCAAGCGTTTCCCTAATTGGAGCTTCGGTAGCTACTTTCCGGTATCCACGTTTATGCAAGCCATCGCCTGTAGTGTCCAGTGTCAGCATGGCACGGTCATTCATAAGCGTAACTTCTATTACATAACGTCCGCCGTTTTCGGGAAACCATTCGGTACCATAACGTGCAGACATTTTATCAACGACCGCTTTTTTTACGATACTTTGGCAGGCGGGTACGCTTGTCAGCTGAGATTTTTGCGAGCGTCCATTTACAGGGAATTCACCGTCGTTCGGAATCCATGTCGGCCAATCAAGCGCTTTGGTGCCCTCAAACAACTCATCGAAGGTGGTAGCAGGGAATTCTCCCATTTTGATTAGAATTCTGCCTGCTGTGCGCAGCCAAAGATTGGTGCGGCAAATATCGATAGGACCGCCTGTGAAATTAACGCGTCCGTTCTCTACCTGAAGATCGGTATAACCTAGATCCTTCAATTCACGTGCAACAACCGCTTCAAGCCCCATTGGCGCAGTTGCGATCAATTGTAACTTTTCCATTTTACACTCTCTTTTCATTAATTCTTGGTGACCTTAGCTTCATATCTAAAGCATAAGCTTGTAACCCCGTGAACAAAAACATACAATCAAGTATAGGACAAACTAGCTTGTTTTTACAAATTGTAAAATTGGAGAGAGTAGAATGACGTTGCAAAATGAACAATATGTGGATTCGCTTTATGTGGCAGATGCTGATCTTGAGCGTACAAAAGCAGGTATAGCGGCTAATGGAATGCCTGATATATCAGTTGCTGATGGGTATGGCAGGCTGTTAACGATGCTTGTATCACTGTCGAAAGCACAAAATATTATTGAAATTGGAGCACTAGGCGGCTATAGCGGCATTTGCTTGGCACGGGGCCTGCAAGAGGGCGGTAAATTAGTATCGCTTGAGCTGCTGCAAAACTATGCTGATCTAGCCAAGCTGCATATGGAAGCAGCAGGACTCGGAGATAAGGTAGAGTATAGGGTCGGTGATGCGAAGCAAAGCCTTGCGGAGCTGAAGTCTGCTGGCAGGAAGTTTGATTTCTTTTTTATCGATGCAGATAAGGAAGGATATCCCATCTATCTGGACTACGCGATCGCACTCGCTAATCCGGGGGCGATTATTGTAGGCGATAATATTTTACTGCGCGGAAGAACGATCGATCCAGCTAAGGAAGGTCCAGCGGTTCGTGCCGTGCGCTCTTTTAATGAGATCATCGCAACAGACGATCGTTTGCAGAGCACGATATTGCCGGGCTACGATGGATTAGCGATAGCGATTGTGAAGTAAAAGAGCAAGCCCTGACCTCCATCGGTATAATGCTGGAGGGGTTCAGGGCTTTTTTTTGATTGGTGGTGGGAGTTAGGTTTGTTGGAAGTGCTCGGAGTAGGCTTTAAGCGCATATGTTTGCTTATGGGGTAGGAGTAACGTTGATTTGTGAGCTGTAAGAACCTATGTGTTCTTACAGCTTTTATTTGGCGTGTTGGGAGTGCTCGGAGTAGGCTTTAAGCGCATATGTGTGCTTATGGGGTAGGAGTAACGTTGATTTGTGAGCTGTAAGAACCTATGTGTTCTTACAGCTTCTATTTGGCGTGTTGAGAGTGCTCAGAGAAGGCTTTAAGCGCAAATGTGTGCTTATCGGGTGAAAGTAGCGACGATTTGTGAGCTGTAAGAACCTATGTGTTCTTACAGCTTCTATCTGGCGTGTTGGGAGTGCTCGGAGTAGGCTTTAAGCGCATATGTGTGCTTATGGGGTAGGAGTAACGTTGATTTGTGAGCTGTAAGAACCTATGTGTTCTTACAGCTTCTATTTGGCGTTGGAAGTAAACTTAAAGCGCATATGTGTGCTCATACGGTAGATGTCGCATGTGTCGTTTCGTTTGAACTCAATAAGAACCTATATGCATGTACAACGAAGGTACAACTTTAATCTAAAAAAGGGTCATGAAGGAATTTACACTCTCCTTCATGACCCTTTGCTGTCTCCATGTAATCGATCAGCCGTCCTTGACCGGCTCTTTTGGCTGTGGCCGCTTGCGAAGCAGCGACTGCCATACCCATCCAGCGTTAATCATGAGCATGACCGCAGATAAAAGAAATAAACCTTTAATGCCGATCCAACCGGAGAGGGCACCACCCGTGATCGGGCCAATCATGTTGCCTAGACTCATTGTGCTGGTGTTGAAGCTGTAGGAACGGCTCTCCATACCGTCAGGTGTGTATTTTCGAATAAGGGAGTTTACGGCTGGGATAAGCCCCCCGAGAAAGATGCCAAGAAAAAAGCGGGCAATGAGCAATTGCCATACAGTGCCTGCCATCGCTTGCGGAATAAAGGCGAGCGACGAACCAACAAGTGCTACGCCAAGTACACGCTCTGCGCCGATTCGGTCACTAAGCTTACCGAGCAGCGGCGAGGACACGAGATTAGAGAGACCGGTGACTGATCCGACGAAGCCTGCCAAGAAAGCAAGGTTGGCCGTTGTCCCGTGAAGCTCCTGAACATAAAGCGGAATAAGCGTCATTGGGCTCATCATAGCGAATTGAATGAGAAAAGTGACGGCAAATAACGCAGTAAGCTGAGGAATGCCGCTTAACTTCCGAAAACCTTCGATGACGGAGGCTTGCACGCGAGCAGCTGCTTTCATGCGGTCAAACGGTTCTTTTACAACAAATAGAGCAAGCAGCGAGGCTGCGAACAGCAAGGCTCCTGTCAGGTAGAAGATCGGCCTAAAGCCAATGGAATCCGCGAGCAAGCCGCCAATAAATGGGCCAAGTATCGTTCCGGCAATGCCTCCTGATTGAATCGTTCCCATCGCGAAGCCCATCTTGTTTTTAGGCGTTGTTGCTGAAATTAATGCGATAGATGCAGGGTTGAAGCCGGATATTGTCCCATTAACCATACGAAGCAGCAGCAAGTGCCATGGAGTTGTGGCAAATCCCATCAATACCATAACGATGGACATACCGAAACCAGAGCGGAGAAGCATCATTTTGCGACCGTACCTGTCAGCCATCTTTCCCCATATGGGTTGAAAAATAAATGACGTCACAAAGTTGCCCGCAAAAATAAGCCCCGCCCACACGCCGATCTCATGCTTATCGGTTAAACCTAAATCAAATTGCAAATAGAGGGACAGGAACGGAATGATCATCGTCATCCCAGCCATAACGAGAAACTGTCCGAACCACAACACGATCAGATTTTTTTTCCATTGTTCCATAAGAAAATTATAACATATGTGATCAAGGCAACAAAAATGGTTCGAATGACTTATCAAATCTTCATATTAATGTCGAAACTCGTTCTTTTGTCATAGAAAAATATACCTAGCTATAGTAAACTGAGATTAGAAGAAAAGGAATTAATTATGTCGATGGTGGCTATGAAGAAGCGGGTGAGGAATCACAAATGAGATTTTATAAGAAAGCAGAAGGACAAGCAGGCTTTTCACTAATTGAAGTGCTAGCTGCATTTACAATACTATCCATCGTTGCTCTAGCAATGACAGCATTTTTCACGAATGCACTCACCTATGCGAAAGGGAATCAGAATAAGACAGTTATGGTGAATCTAGCACGGAATGCTTTATTTTATATGGAGAAGCAAGAATTTGATCCGATCAAAAAATACTTTGTTGTGGATGGCAAAACGGAGATTTCATGCGGGGCGACAAGCTGCTCTGAAGAAGTGAAAAAGCTGGTTTCGAATGGGGATATATTATTTGAGGTTCTTCACCCAACGATTAACGGTGTTGCATATCAAATATCGATTGAATATCAGAAAGACATTATGACCGATCTTTCGCTTCAAGGAAAAACAGCGAATTATTTAATCCCGATTAACGTTCTTGTAGAGCCTATTGGGGGCAGCAACAATGCTCGTGAGGTAACAAGGGTGGAGGGCTACATAACAAATGAGAAAATACGTTAGTAAGCTTCGAAATGAAGAAGGAATTTCATTAATTGAACTCATCGCATCAATGGCTTTGCTTTCGATATTTGGAGGAATCATATATTCAGTACTCGTCTTCGGAATTGGCACTTATAACAAAATCGAGGTTGAAAACTCCTTGCGTGATGAGGGAGATTTAGTTATGTCCTCTGTTATTAACGAGTTGTATACCTTCGCGCCAGATTTAATAGGGTCAACGGGGTATGGCATTGAGCTGTCCAAAAGCGATCCCGTCGAAGTGAAGATGATCAAGATCGATAATGGCGAAATAATGGTAGGAAACCGCGATCTCAAAATAAAATCAACGATTGCTCCAGCATCTACCATCAAACTCATTTGTGAGAAGCCTGGGGCCTGCAGTACAGGACTTATTGAGATTAAGCTTGTACTTAATCAAACCCACGCTGGAAAAACACAGCAATTAGCATTAGAAAGTAAATTTGGATTCTAGGAGATATGCCATGATTCGAAATGAACGCGGCTATGCGTTATTGCTTGTTATATTTATGATTCTTTTATTTACGATATTAGGGACTGCCATTTTAGGTGCTAGTTTAGGCGGAGCAACTCGAACAGAGACACGCGAAAACGATGTGCAAAGCCTTCATTTAGCGGAAAAGTCTCTTAATCAAGCCGTGTCTTATTTAATTTCCGAGTATGATGGACGAGATGATATTAGCTCTGAAGACTTAAAAAAATATATGAATGAGTTTGAGAAATCAAATACTACAAATACAAAGCTTGACGGGGCAAACGCCAAAACAAAAATTGAAGTTGTTAGTGGCAATGATCCAAAGAGCTATAAAATCAAGCTAACATCTGAAGCGATTGTTAATGGTGTTAAGCGTGCGATGCAGCAAACTGTACAGATTGATTCTTATCCTGAATTTCTCGATTATGCATTTGGTTCTGAGGAGGATGTCATTATCAATGGGGCTCCCTATGCAATAGGGAAAATTTATGCAGGTGATGAATTAAAAATATACAACCAAGCTTTTTATGACTACAAAAATGTGAATTTACGACAGCCTACGCAGTTTCCCAAGCTTAATGAAGATAATGGAGACGTATATGTGCCCTCCTTCAATGCTATCAAATATTATGAAGGCTCAGACTTAAATCCGGAAAATGGCTATAAAAGTCTGTTAACAAACGATCAGAACGAGCTCAAAAAAATACTCGGTATTAATTATGATAAAATTCATATCAAAGATGCGAGTAAATTTAGATCCATTAATATTGATCAATCGTTCATTGACAAGGCAGTAGAAGCGACTGGTGTGGTGAATGAAGTTGTTCGAGGTAAGCTCAAATTGGCTTTTAATGATGATAACATGACTCCATTTATTAATGAATTGCTCAACAACGGAATAAAGGAAGTTTCGATTGAGCATGAGCCACCATTACCAAATTTTGAAAATTCCGTAGAAGTCGATAATTACAATAAAAAGAAGCAGAAGTATGACAATTACATAAATACATTTAACAGTGTGTTATCAGAATCTATTATTCATCAGGGAGATCTGAATTTAGAGGGCGTGCTCTTTAAAAAACTCACCTATGGAGAAACGGCGAAAAAATCAGGGAAATGGTTTATTGTGAATGGTGATTTGACGATTAATAACACTGATAGCAATAGTGATCTTTTCATTTCTGCTAATATACTTGTAACGGGCAATGTGTCGATTTCAGGCAAGAAGATTAAAGTAGATAGTACGATATTTTGTTTAGGAGCAGGGTCAGAAAAGAAAGAAACTATTATACAGGATGCTGAGATAAAAGGTATGAAAGTGGGAAACGATACAAAGCAGCTTGTCCTCATATCCAAGAAAAAAATCTTGCTTAATCGATTTGATTCATTCTCCTATTATAAGAAATACGAGGGAGAGAATATCGATAAAAATAGACTCGATGCTTTCTTTTATACGGAAGATGAAGCAGAGTTATATGGAGTAGGGTCGACGTTTTGGTTAAACGGTGGTTTTTTTGCAAAAAAGAATCTTACGATAAACGCCGTTTTAGGGGATGTTAAAGAGAAATTAGATGCTTCTGGCATAGATTTCCCTCCTCAAATAGGAAGTTTAGGCAGTCTCGATTCAAGATTCATTATAGAACACAACCCTCATATTTTTGAAGAACAGTACACGACTGGTTTGCCTAGAGTGCAACGAATAAGCGTGATGGTCGGTAGAATTGAATTAATAAATTAGTATACAAAATAAAGTAGCCTTCTGAGAACTAACTCTGAAGGCTACTTTATTGCCTTTATTGCCCAATTAAAGCTAAGGAACAACAAAGCCGCCAAGCATTTGATGCTTGGCGGCTTTGTCATACTAGTATCTTCCTTTGCCGTCTGTTGTTGTTGTGGTTGGATTATTAACGATGATGGTGATCTGAGCAGCAACCTTTGGATCATTTGTATAAGCTACCGTGATTGTTGCTGTGCCTGATTTAAGAGCAGTAATCACTCCGTCAACATTCACGCTCACAATCTCGTTGTTACTACTGCTCCATAAAAGCTCGTTTTTAATTTTGTCTTTACCATCTCTAGGAATGGATTGAAGTTCACCCCATAATTCTACAACTGCTCCTGGGTCAACTGTTTTGCTGTTTAACAATTTCAATTTAACCTGGTTTACTTCAATGGTTAGCTTGTTAGAAACGTAAATACGCCCTGCGTTCGTCGTCACCGTTAGTTTAACTTCTACATTGCCAGCTTTTATGCCTTTAAGTGTTGCAGAGTCTTGTGCTTGTGAAGTCAAAATACCATTCGCATTTCCTTCCGTAACACTCCAAACTGCTGTTTTAATCGGGTCATTGCCAGAAGCAGGAATGACAGCCGATAATGCAATGCTCGTACCTAATGGAATATTACTTGGTCCACTAATGACTGGGTTCGGTATTGTCACGGTTACTAATGCATTTTTGGATATCCCACTGCCATCCGAAGCTGTAACTGTAATCGTTGCTGCTCCAATACCAACCCCTGTAATTTTACCGTCACTTCCGACATTTACAATAGAGGTATCGCTCGATGACCAGGTAACCGCTTTGTTTTTTGCATCGACTGGATTAAACACAGGTGTCATTTGCTTTGTTTCGTTAAGTAAAAGCGTTGCATCAGCTAAATCGATACTTATTAGCTTCTTGTATACCGATATTGTCTTTGTCGCGGTATATTCTCTTTTTTTGTTCGTTACAGGATCTGTCTGATCAGTAGTCACCTTTAGGGTAATGGTTGCATCGCCAGCTGATAATCCTTGTACATTCGTTGAGCTGCCGCTGGTGTTGCTTAAGCTTATATTTCCAGTGTTTGATGTGACTTTCCAGTTATAGGACGTGATATTCTCATAATCTGCTGTAAATAGTTTTGATTCCAGAATAATGGATTCACTAACGGCGACATTTTCAGGGCCAGTAATATTAAGCCCTGGGCTAATAACGGTAACGACTGCGCTTGTTGTAATTTTACTGCCATCAGTTGTTGACGCAGTTATGTGTGCAGTACCTGATGTGATGCCTGTAATAATGCCAGTACTGCTATCGATGGAAGCAACAGTTGGATGATCAGACGTCCAGATCAGTTGCTTATTAGTAGGATCTTCAGGCGTAAATACGGGAATCAAAGGCAGTCTGTCACCTACTAAAATCGTTTTATTATTTACAGTTACCGTCTTGATTTTAGTAATTGCTTTTAATACATAATGTGGGAATTGCAGCTTTTTGGAAGCCTGCTCACCAATATCTTTAAAGTCTAATTGGGCATCAAGTAATGGATAAGACCCGTCTTTTTTCGGTGTAACCGGAATACTGAAAGTAAACGGATTAGCAGTGTATGTGTTTCCAGAAAGCGTATATCTGATATCTTTAATTGTTCCAGTGACAGTGTAGCCTGTAGCCAAAGTACCGATCTTATTAAAATCAGTCGGAAGTGCTCCTATCTCTAAATTAGCAGGAAAAGTTTCTTTAAATTTCAACGATGTAACGATCATTCGATCAGCGGCAAGTGCTTCGTTTCTGTTTATTGGTCTAGGTGTCAGTGTATAAGTGAAGGTTGCTGCTGTATCTTTCTCAACGGTCTCCTGAACGACATTACTGGAAACGGTACGACTCAGCTCGAGGTTGGAGGAGACTTTTACAACCCTTACATTTATGAATTTAACTACTTCAGCACCTTTAGCATCGCTAGCAATAATTTGTACTTTCAAATCTCCGCCGTTTGGAAGAGGATTAGTAACAGTCTTATTCACGGTTGATCCTGATAGAATCTTTTCGTTAGTTGTTACAGGATAAGATTTTTCATTGTATATCAGGTTTATTGATGTTGTTAGTTCTCGATCGTTCAAGTCGAAATCCTCAGCCTTGTAGTTAATCAGAAGATCCTGATAGGAGGGGATAAAGTTATTGTCGGCTTGATTATACTCAATTGGACTGAAGACAGTCAGTTGAGGAGCATGATTAGATCCCATAAATGCTCTATACATGGTATTGATAAACAACTTTTGCTCCCACGCTGGGAAGCCTTTATTCGTATGACCTGAACCTGAATAGGTCACATTGCCTTTTGAATACGTGTAATAATGATTCCAGCTGTCACCGGAAGTACGGACACCACCGATCATATTGTACCAAGGGATAACAGTAGCGTCCTCTAAATCAAGAGTGAAATACTGGTTGTGCGTCGTAGCGACCTGTGTGGATTCGTTTAATAAAAAAGGGTATTGCGTTAATAGTCCTTCATTTACTTTTTCTGTTGATGTAGCTTGTAGTGGATTTCCGAGTCCCATGTCTGTACGTGGGGCAATTTGTCCAGTTGTCGTTTGGAATTTATTGAGCCAGTTTTGACTTTCGCTATTATTATTCACAAAAATAGTATCATGCGTAAACATAACGCTCTGACCTGTACTTATGAACTGCTGTACAGCAGCTGTTGCGTTATTACCGATTGGTGCAAAGTTGTTGTACTCATCGACAAATCCGAATATGAGCATGTCATATTTTCCGTTTAATGTGTTGTACCCGCTGTTATTAAAATTAGTAATTGAGGTCGTATCGATGGTAATGCCATAATCATTAGTTATTAAATCTTTGGATTGTAAATTATTGTTTAAATTGCTGTCGTTTGTGTTTTTGTTCGGCAATACTTGAAGTACTTTAATATTGATTTTCTCATCTTGGAAGCGGTATACACCAGTTTGAATATCTTTTAAAGGACTGCCGAATTCAGATAGCTCGAGCCTCCAATATTGAAGACCAGAGTATCCGGGTGGAAGCTTATACGTAAGCGTACCGCTCTTCTCTGTAACTGTTTGAGAAGTAACAAATTGTTCAGCGCCAAATGGCAGAGAGCTGTCAGTTCCAATATATAAGTTTAAATTAATGTTTTTGGAAGCGACATCGCCAAGGTTATCGACTGCATACTTAAATGTGATGATCTCATCAGGAGAGTATTTTTTTGTAGAAGTTGATGTGTACCCGTCAGGCTTCTCGGTTAAGGTGAGTAAAGGTCTAATATTCCCTTTATCCAGAAGATTGATTTTTGATACAAAATTAGCTTGGCTAGAAATGTCATTATTGTTCACAAAAATTACGTTGCTTTTAGTCTTGCCAGTTTGGTTGTAGATGGAGAAGTTCTTTTTCAAAAGAGCTTCTTTTTTGTTATTACCGCTTCCAAGATCGTCTTGGTATAGTAATCCTTTTTTGCTGCTGTCATCGCTGTAGAGTATTACGGGAAGCCCCTTGTCAACGAAGTTTTTAATAATCTCTGTAGCTTTTAATTGAGTAATATCATTTTGCTTGCTAGCAGTATTATGGGCACTTGACGTAGAGCTTTGAGTAGGGAGTGTGATATTATAACTACCCTTACCAATGTATATCGCGTCATAGTTACCATCTAACTGTTCTCGTGATGCCACAAAATGTTTCATTTTTAACGTTTTTATTGTGATTAGGGAATTACCGCCGATGATGGCGTTCAAATCAGAAACACCTGTTTCTGTAATTTCCAATACGTTTATAGTAGGGCGGAATTTTTTGGAAGGCAAAGTGAATTTTTGATTATTATTCGCATCAGAAGTAATGGGGTTTTGAACTACAAGTGTTGCGGACCCTACTTCTACGTAGCGTGGATCCAAATTAGTGTTTTTAATTGTTTTAAATGTAGCAGTACCATCAGTAAGTATACTTCTTACAAATTTTTCAGTTGCGCTAGGATCATTTTTGGCAATTAAAGTCAATCTATAGATCGAATTTGAATTAGTTGATGTGGAATAAGAAAGATATTTATTACTGCTCTTGGACTTAATAGATACAATATTATCTCCATGATCCTCGAGTTCAAATAACTCATCAAAGAAATATTGGTTTGTACTAACGCTAATTGAATCGTTCTTCACGGAAACAAACTTCGAATTATTACTCAATGTAATCGTGGTGCTAGGCACTGCTGCTTTAACTAAGTAAGGCTGAACCCCGATGTATGTAAAAGTCATAGCTAGTATCGTAATAATGCAAACGATTGAAACTCTTTTCTTAAGAAATGATAGATTCATGATCCTTTCCTCCTTGTAAACTAAAATCAAATGAGTCTTATTACCTAAAAATTGCAATGAAAACTGTTGTAATTTGCCATATGTAGGATATAATCAGTGTAAGCGACAACGCTAGTTGTTGCAAGATAAACTAACGAAATACATATAAGAGTACGAATATTGTAGATATAAAAATAGGATTCAATGTGAAGTAGGTATATAGAACCAAATGTATAAAACTATTTATTGGCATTTGAATAGGGATAGAGATAGGGGTTGAAGCTGTGGCGGCAATCAAAAAAAGACTAGGAGATTTGCTTGTTGAGAGCTTGCTGATTTCTGAGGAGCAGCTGCAGGAAGCATTGCGTGAACAGAGTAAGACCAAGCAAAAGCTGGGTGACTTGCTCATTACACAAGGTTATATTACCGAACAGCAACTAATAGAGGTTTTAGAGTTCCAACTCGGTATCCCGCATGTGAGTTTATACAAATTTCAAATAGATCCGGCAATCGCTCAGATTATTCCAGAGAGCATGGCAAGACGATATCAAGCTATCCCGATTCAAAAAGAAGGCGGAAGGCTGATGGTCGCAAT
This sequence comes from Paenibacillus sp. TAF43_2, assembly GCF_052113545.1. Lineage (NCBI taxonomy): Bacteria > Bacillati > Bacillota > Bacilli > Caryophanales > Paenibacillaceae > Paenibacillus > Paenibacillus sp. TAF43_2. The sequence goes on along the minus strand of NZ_JBFRDK010000043.1, from coordinate 23,538 downwards.
GGCCGATCCGCTTGATTATTTTGCAATAGAAGAATTGCGAATGAGCACGGGTTTCCGTATCGAACCAGCCATTTCAAGCAGAGATGAACTACAACGAGCTATTGCTCGTCATTACGGTCTTCAAGATTCCATGAATCAGATGCTGGTCGATCTTTCTTCTTCGGATGATATTCAAGAAATAGAAGTGATGGATGAAGATTCGCCGGTCGTTCGCCTTGTGAATCAGATGATTCAGCAAGCCGTTCAACTAAGGGCATCGGATATACATGTGGACCCAGGCGAGATGCAAATATCGATTCGTTATCGGGTTGATGGTGTGCTTAGAACGGAGAAGACGGTTCCGAAGCAAATGCAAGGCTTCATCACAGCCAGGCTCAAAATTATGGCAAAGCTCAATATTGCCGAACGCAGATTGCCTCAAGACGGACGCATCAAGATGCAGGTTGATTTTAAAAATGTCGATATTCGCGTATCCTCACTTCCTACAATACACGGTGAAAAAATTGTATTGCGTATTCTCGATTTAAGTACAGGTGTGAAGGCCATTGACCAGCTAGGCTTTAACGAGCATAACTTCACCTTATTTAAAGAAATGATCGACAAGCCGTACGGAATTTTGCTTATTACTGGCCCTACAGGCAGCGGTAAAACAACTACTTTATATTCTGGACTTCAGCATTTGAATCAGGAAGATACAAATATTATTACGATTGAAGATCCTGTTGAGTATCAGCTGGAAGGCATCAATCAGGTGCATGTGAGTCCGAATATCGGGCTGACATTTGCAGCGGGACTGCGCTCTATTTTGCGGCAAGATCCGAACGTCGTTATGGTGGGTGAAATTCGAGACAGCGAGACTGCAGAAATTGCGATCCGTGCATCGTTGACGGGGCATTTGGTATTGTCGACTTTACATACGAATGATTCGGTTAGTACGATTACCCGTTTTAGAGATATGGGTGTTGAACCCTATTTGATTGCTTCCTCTCTCGTAGGCGTTGTTGCGCAAAGGCTTGTCCGACGCGTTTGTGCGGACTGCAAGCAGTCGCATGCTGTGACCGACCAGGAACGAATATTTTTGAGAAGTCGTTCAATTGAGATAGAGACGCTTATAAAAGGCAAAGGCTGTGGAAGCTGCAACAATACTGGATACCGCGGCCGAGTTGCTATTCACGAGGTATTGTTTGTAAATGATGAGCTGCGCGAGCTTATTAACGAAGGGGCATCGGTTCAACAATTGCGTGAAGCGGCAGCAGGGCAAGGTATGATTCAATTGATGGACGACGGCTTGGAAAAAGTAACACGTGGGATTACGACGCTGCAGGAAGTGCTGCGCGAGACGGTAGCACATTAGGCGGAGGGTGGTAACATGTCTGCAAAAGAGAAAATAATGGATCTGCTTAGGCAAGCCCATGAGCAGAAAGCATCCGATCTTCATATCTCGGTTGGTTCTGCCCCAACATTTCGGGTAAACGGCGGTTTAAAAGCAAGTGGAGTCGAGCCTGTTAACTCAGAGGAAGCTATGGAAATGGCGGGTTCGATGCTTAATGAGCAGCAAATGAAATTTTTTCAGGATCAAGGGGAGATTGATTTCTCCTACAGCATGACGGGCTATTCCCGTTACCGGATTAATATTTATCGGCAGCAGGGCAATGTAAGTATTGCGGCAAGATTAATACCGACGCAAATTCCTACACTGGAGCTGCTTCAGCTTCCACAGATGATTGCGCCTCTTGCCAATAAACCTCAAGGGTTAATTCTTGTGACGGGCCCGACTGGGAGTGGGAAATCGTCAACGCTGGCTGCATTTTTAGGTTATATCAATCGAACGCAGAAGAAACATATTATTACGCTGGAAGATCCGATTGAGTACGTACATAAGAGCGAAGGATCGATTATCGATCAGCGCGAGGTAGGCAGTGACACAAGAAGTTTCTCCAATGGCTTGCGTGCTGCGCTCAGGCAAGATCCAGATGTGATTTTGGTAGGGGAAATGCGAGATTTGGAGACGATTGCTGCTGCCGTAACGGCTGCAGAGACAGGCCACCTCGTGCTGGCTACATTACATACTACGGATGCGCCTCAGACGATTGATCGTATTATCGATGCTTTTCCAGGTCATCAGCAGGCGCAAATTAGAGCACAGCTAGCTGCGGTTCTAGTGACAGTCATATCTCAACGTTTGTTTCCTCGAATAAACGGTCAAGGCAGAATTGCTGCGACAGAAATTCTAGTCAATACTCCGGCAGTAGCAAACTTAATTCGTACAGAGAAGGTTCATCAAATTAGAAGCGTGATGCAGACAAGTCGAGCGTTAGGGATGCATACTCTCGATATGTCGATTAAGGAATTGCTGCAAAAGGGCATGATTGATCCGCTGGTAGCCAAATCTTATTTGGTGGAGGGAGGACTCTAATGCCGCAATATAACTATCAAGTCAAGGCAAACACCGGACGGCTGATTAAAGGCAAGCTCTCGAGCATGGATAAARCTTCTGCAGTGGAGGAGCTCCGTAAACGAGGCTTAAAGGTGTTGTCGGTTCAAGAGGTTCGATATACGGTTTTATCAACCGAGCTATACATTGGGAATCCAGTAAAAGGGATTCATTTCATTATTTTTTGCAGACAGTTTGCAACGCTCATTCGTGCAGGTGTTACACTCGTCGAGTCAACCGCCATTTTGTCTGAGCAGACGGAGAGCAAACCACTGAAAAAGGCTTTAGTTGATGTGAACTCGTCTTTGCTAAGAGGGGTTTCGTTCTCGCAAGCAGCGCAGGATCATAAGAGGATTTTCCCGCCTATGTTCATCAGCATGGTTCGCGCAGGCGAGGARACGGGAGATTTAGAGGGTACGCTGGATCGTCTTGCTGTATTTTTCGAAAAAGCACATACGACGAAGGAAAAGATCAAATCGGCGATGACCTATCCGATTGTAGTTGGCATAATGTCTCTCGCGGCGGTCGTTTACTTGCTTCAAGGTGTTGTGCCGCAATTCGTCACGATGTTCGCTTCATTTGACGCTGAATTGCCGATGATTACGAAAGTCGTATTGTCATTAAGCGATAGTATATCTAATCAGTGGTATATATGGGTGCTGGCTCTAGTAGCTGTCCTCACTGCCTATCAATTTGCGATACGCTCGGAGCGAGGAAGTTACTTTATTGATTATGCGAAGCTGAAGATTCCGATTTTCGGCAAGCTGCTCCAGAAGGGCGCCATCGCACAAATGACTAGGACACTTTCTTCCCTGTATGCGAGTTCCGTGCCGGTATTGCAGTCTCTGGCTATCGTAGAGCAAGTAGTTGGCAATAAGGTTATCGGAGAAGTAATTCGCAAATCAGGAGACTCGTTAAGACAAGGTAGTCCGTTATCCGATCCGCTCAAAAAATCTTGGGTGTTCCCGCCGCTCGTTACGCAAATGATAGCGGTCGGAGAAGAAACGGGAGCGCTCGATCAGATGCTCTCGAAAGTAGCTGATTTTTATGAAATGGACGTCGACAACACGGTTGACCGTCTTAAGTCATTAATTGAGCCGCTTTTAATCGTATTTCTGGCTGGCGTTGTTGGTTTGATCGTTATGGCGATCATGCTGCCGATGTTTAGCTTATATTCTACTGTTGGGTAAGCGCAGGATGCGATGAGTCCGCTCATCTATCTGCTGCTATTCATAAATAAACTATTTTCAGGAGGAATTACAAATGCAAATGTTATTGAAACGTTTTAAGAAGGAAGAGAAAGGTTTTACGCTAATCGAGCTATTGGCAGTAATCGTTATTTTGGCTGTTATCGCGGTAATCGCGGTTCCTTTGATTGGTAATATTATTAGTAAAACTAAAGGTGATGCTGATGTAGCGACTGCTCGTCAGGTTTATGATGCGGCTCGGTTGTATGTTACTTCTGAATTGAACGGTGATTTTAAAGGCAAAAAAATAAAAGTAGTAGGTAATAGCACTACTGAAGGTCTAGTAAGTAAAGGTTACCTTGAACCGCAAATTATGCTTCCTAGTAATAAAGAGCCATTAACAAATGGTGAGGTTATATTTGATGGAAATGGTAATCTAACTTCAGTAACGTTAGCAACGGGAGGCACTGCGGCTGCCCCAACAATTGCAGATGGATCTCTTCTTACAGGCGCCACAGATAATATTACAACTGCAGGTAATAAACTTTATATTGGTGCCACTGTACTAAAAAGTGGGAAATAGTAGATGAGGTTACGGGAGAGTAACTAATGATTAATTAGTTACTCTCCCACAATAATAATTTTAATGATGCAAGATTTTTAGAAATAAGAAAGCGACCAATAACCATGAACCTACTAATCTCCACCTACCTATTCATCCTCGGCCTCATCTTTGGCTCTTTCTTTAATGTAGTAGGACTACGAGTTCCAATGAAACAATCAATTGTTAATCCGCCTTCGCAGTGCCCGAATTGCGGGAACCGCTTGAAAGCTAGAGATCTTATCCCTGTACTAAGCTGGCTGTTTGCCAGAGCAAAGTGCAGACAATGCAGTGTTCTAATATCTGTTGTTTATCCGCTTGGAGAATTAACGACAGGTCTTTTGTTTTTATGGATATACTTAACTTTTGGAATTTCGTGGGAAATGGTAATTGGTTTATTGCTCGTCAGTATGGGAGTAATCATCACCGTTTCTGATTTGAAATATATGCTTATTCCGAACCGGATTTTGCTTGCTTTTGCGCCGCTGTTTATCATTCTTCGTCTTATTTATCCGCTGGACTCCATTTGGATTCATGTGTGGGGAGCTCTGCTTGGCGGGGGTGTTCTGCTRCTGGTCGTAATAGTGACTCGCGGCGGGATGGGAATGGGCGATGTGAAGCTGATTATGCTGCTTGGCTGGATTATTGGATTTAAAAATTTAATTCCAGCTTTCATGATTGCTTGTTTAGCAGGTACTCTCGTAGGTGGGGCTCTCTTGCTGCTGCGTATCGTGCAGAGAAAACAGCCTATACCTTTTGGCCCTTTTCTTGTGTTTGGCGCATTATTAGCCTTTGCTTATGGCGAGGATTGGATTTCGTTTTACTTATCGATATTTGAGTAGCAGGATGTGATGATTAATGATTACGGGATTGAACCGAATAGGTTTGACAATCGATCATACAGGTGTTCGATATGTGAAAGCGAAGAAGAAAAAGGGTTGGGAAATCGAAAAAAGCGGCTTTTTGCCTTTTGCAGCAGGATTAATAGTAGAGGATCAATTTACAGCGGTTGAGGAGCTTCGAAATCAGCTTAAGCACTGGGTAAAAGCTGAAAAGCTAACAGGGGCATTTGTTACTGTGTCGATACCGACTTCTCAAGTGATTATTCGTAAGCTTTTTATTGAATCGTCAAATGCAAAGGAATTAAAGCAGCTGATCGAGCTTGAAATCGAAACAGCCCTTCATTTGCCTTTTGAAAAACCAGTATACGACTATGTGATCATATCTTCAGCAAATGATAGAAGTGAAGTGCTCGTTTATGTGTCGCCGCTCAAATGGATTCAGCAGTGCGTGGCACTATTAGAGGGTGCAGGTCTAAAGGTAAAGTATGCTGAATTAGCTTCTACTGCTCTAGCACGGGCTATTAAAGAGAAAAATGATACAAAGCTAGAGAGCACGATGCTGATTAATTTGGATGATTCGAATATTGAAATTTATATGTTCCATAATAGCCAGCCCGTATTTATGCGAGTCATGAATGAATATGAGCAGCTAGCGATCAAAGAGACGGGACTTGCTCCTGAATTAATAGCTAGCATCAATGCGGAAATTTCGAGACTATTAAACTTTTATCAATATAGTATTCACGAGGGCCAATCGAAAATAACGCATACGCTTGTAACGGGCAATGTCATAGGAAAAGAGCAGCTCATTAGTGAGTTCAGCTTGCTGCAGCCGGACATGCTGGTTGAAAGCCAAAGCTTTGCTTCCTCATCACCTCAGATGAAGGGCAATGAAGCGGACGAATACCGCATGGCGTTTGGACTTGCGATTAGAGAAAACAAGGATAAGGCTATAAATCTTCTTCCAGAGAGAAGCATTAACAAGAAGCAATTTTCTGCTCAGCTTGTCGTTGCAAGTGTCCTTTGGTTTGCATGCCTGATCGTCATTGTGTCCTTGTATGCAGGGGCTAGCTCTAGTCTGCAAAAGCAAACGAAAGCAGCTGACGCTCTGACGCAAAGCAATGCTTTATTAGAACAAGAGCTCGCTAATTTAAACAAGCAAAGTCAGCTCGATGTTGATCCGGAGTCAGTTATTAAGAGCATTCGAGAGCATCGACAAGATGCCGTCGCTGTCCTTGATCAATTGCAAGACCATTTGCCAGCACTCGCTGCTATTCAAACGATGGAGTACAGCAAGCCGGGCTCCATAGCACTTATTGTGAAATTTGTTGATATGAAGGATGTTGCTGATTATTTAAGTGTTTTAAGAACGCTGCCTTTTTCAGGCGGAGCGCTGCTTCAAGGCTTTACAGGGACAGAAACGCAGCAAATCGCCCGCTTCGAGATGAAATGGAAGGGTCAGCTGGAAAGCGAAACGCAAGATACTACGGGAACGACAGAAGAAGGAGGAGTTGCTGCTAATGGATAACAACAAAAACCATTCGCTCATCATCCTCGCGATCATGCTGATGTTTCTCATTTTGCTAGTTAGCTATGTGACGATGCTTCAACCGGCTTATAAGAAGCTTGGGGACAAAAAAGATCAGGTTGTTCAGCTGCAAAAAACGACCGAGCTGCTGACCAAAGCTCTTAGCAACAAAAAGGAAAAAGGGAAGTTGCCCGAGCAAGAGATTCAAGCGACTTTGCCGCTTTGGGACAATACGGAGCAGATGATCGTCAGTTTGAAGGAGATCGGACTGAGCACACAAACAAAGCTGAGCAGTGTTTCATTTAGTGTATCGGAAACGAACCAACTGAACACTTTAATTGGAACTAAAGAACCGATGTACCCAAGTGTAAAAGAGTTGAAGACGCAGTTAGTCATACAAGGCAGTTATGAACAGATACGGAGCTGGCTTGTTGAGGTTCAGAAGCTGCCACGTTTGGTCATCGTTGATAATATCCGATATTCAATGGCGATTAGCGGATCCATTTCTGCAGAAATTTCAATTACAGCCTTTTTTGATCCTTCGTATGCGTTTATGCTTGATAATCCGGTTTTGCCAAAAGCAGCTGAATAATGCTGCTGCTAATCACGAATAAATAAAAGCGCGAGTACGATTTGGTGTTGATTTCCAAGTCTTTCGTGCTTTTTTTATTTGAACATTCATACATCCTTCATGCAAGCTGCTGCTGATTGTCATACTATTGTCATAGGAAGTGGAGTGTCGGCGGTTGTTAGGTTTGCGGAAAAAGGGCATAATGGAAGCATAGGAAAATACATAGAAATGGGGAACGGGAATGTCTTATAACGACCGTTTCATACGGGCTTGCCGGAAGGAACAAGTAGATCAATTACCTGTATGGTACATGCGACAAGCGGGACGATATGATCCGGAGTATCGCAAAATAAAAGAGAAGTATTCTTTGCTTGAAATATGCAAACAGCCGGAGCTTGCGGCTGAAGTAACGATGATGCCGGTTCGTAAGCTAGGTGTCGATGCAGCTATTTTGTATTCTGATATTATGAATCCGGTAGCATCTATCGGAATTGATTTTGATATCGTAGCTAATATTGGACCCGTAATTGCGAACCCGATTCGTTCGGCTGCTGATGTTGAGCGCTTGAAGCCGATTGATGTGGAGGGCGATCTAGGCCATGTCATTGAGACAATTCGGATACTGGACCGTGAGCTGGAAGTGCCGTTAATTACGTTCGCTGGTGCGCCATTTACCATCGCCAGCTATTTAATTGAAGGAAGGCCATCCAAAAACTATTTGCGTACGAAAGAAATGATGTACAGCGAGCCGGAGCTATGGCATGAATTGATGCGTAAGCTTGGCGACATGGTCATCACTTATTTGCGCGCGCATATCGCGGCAGGCGGTAAAGCCTTTCAATTGTTCGACAGCTGGGTAGGCGCTTTGACGCCAGCGGATTTCCGGAAATTTGTCTTGCCGACGATTGAGCGTATTTTTGCAGAATTGTCAGACTTGCCGCAGCCGAAAATTTACTTCCCAGGCGTAAGCTCAGGTGAACTGCTTCCCGAACTATTAAATGTCAAATCAGATGTTATCGGTCTCGACTGGCGCGTTTCAATCGCAGAAGGCCGCCGGAGACTGGATCATGGCTTTGCCGTGCAAGGCAATCTAGATCCTACCATTCTGACTGCGCCAATTAGCGTGATTGAGTCCTATGTGAAAGAGATCATTGACAGCGGAATAGAGGAGCCAGGATTTATTTTCAACCTTGGTCATGGTTTGTTCCCTGAAGCATCACTCGAGAAGCTGGCTCAGTTAACTGCATTCGTACAATCGTATTCTAAAAAGGCAATCGCTGCACGCAGCCATAAGGAGACTAGTCATGTCTGAGCATAAAGCGAAACAAATAGGCGTACTTGTAATGTCCTACGGAACGCCGGAATCGATGGATGATGTTGAAACGTATTACACGCATATTCGCCGTGGCAATGCACCAACTCCTGAGCTGCTTGCTGAGCTAAAGGGTCGTTATGAAGCGATTGTTGGCGGGGTTTTCCCGCTGCGTGAAAATACGAACGGTCAGGTTGCCGGCTTGCAGGACAAACTAGAGCAGCTGGCTCCTAATAAATTTACATGCTATCAGGGCTTGAAGCACGCAAAACCGTATATTGAAGACGGTGTTGAGCAAATGGCGAAGGACGGCATTACGCAAGCGGTGGGTATCGTACTTGCGCCACATTTTTCAACGATGAGTGTGGGCAGTTATATTAAGCGTGCGGAAGAAAAGGCGAAAGAGCTAGGTATCGCGATGACTTTCGTAAAGCAATACCATATGCATCCGAAATTGCTTGAGGCGCTTACGGATCGAGTTGTAGCTGGATTAGAACGCTTGGACGCTGCTACAGACGGTGAAGAGCGTGTGAAGGTACTCTTTAGCGCGCATAGCTTGCCTGAAAAAATTCGTGAGCTTGGTGATCCTTATGAGCAGCAGCTGCTTGAAACATCCGCAGCGGTTGCGAAAGCAGCTAACGTGAAGGATTGGCAGTTTACTTGGCAAAGCGCAGGACGAACAAGAGATCCTTGGCTTGGCCCTGATATTTTGGAAACATTGCCAGTGCTCGCTGAAGAGGGTGTAAAAGCAGTACTTGTTGCACCAGTTGGTTTCGTATCAGATCATTTGGAAGTGCTGTACGATCTTGATATTGAAGCCCAAGCTGCTGCGAAAGAGCTGAATATGACTTTGGATAGAATTGCGATGCTGAATCGCGATCCTTTATATATGGAAACATTGGCAGAATCGGTCATCGAGGCTTTGGACAGCCAAGGGAAGGAATGAATGAGATGCGGAGAATCGGAAAACCTGATCGAATTGTCATTATTGGCGGAGGGATCAGCGGACTGAGCTCCGCTTTTTATTTGCAGCGGGAAGCGGAGCGGCAAGGCAGGGAGCTGGAGATAACCATCGTAGATGGGGCTCCTGCCTTAGGCGGAAAAATTAATACGCTGCAGCGTGACGGGTTCGTCATCGAGAAAGGGCCGGATTCTTTTTTGGCGCGCAAGCTTGCCATCATTGATTTGGCGGAGGAGCTAGGCATAGCGGACGAGCTTACGACAACGAATCCAGGAGCGAAAAAAACATATATTTTGCATCAAAGAAAGCTGTTTCCGATGCCGGCGGGGCTCGTGCTTGGGGTTCCGACTGAAATTGGGCCGTTCGTGAAAACAGGCTTATTGTCATGGGGCGGCAAGCTGCGAGCGCTGATGGATTTGGTGCTGCCTGTTCGCAAGGAGCAAAGCGATGAGTCGCTTGGCGGTTTTTTGGAACGGCGAGTAGGCAATCAAGTAATGCGGCGCATCGCAGAGCCGCTGCTAGCAGGTATTTATGCAGGTGATCTGAAAAAGCTAAGTCTGCAAGCTACGTTTCCGCAGTTTGCCGCGTCAGAGCGCAAGCATGGCAGCCTTATTCGCGGCATGCAGCATAACCGTAAAGTGAGTGCTGCTGCAGGAGCGCTTCCAGCCGTCGCAAAGGGTGGAACTTTTTTGACGTTCAAGGGTGGTTTGTCTTCGCTTGTTAACGCACTAGATAAAGCTTTGAGTAAAGTGCAGCGACGACTCAGTACAAAAGTTGTGGAAATTAAACGATGTGCGGATCTAGCATTAAGCAGCGATCAAGCTGTTTCGAGTGCGTCAGAGGGAGCTCGTTATGAGGTTGTCCTTGATAGCGGCGAGACGCTGTGGGCGGATCAAATCGTGATGACGGCACCTGCATATAACGCGGCAGAGCTGCTTGCGCCTTTGACAGAAGTTAATGAGCTGCGCGCTATTAATTATGTATCCGTTGCGAACGTCGTACTGGCATTTGATAAAGCGACGTTTGGGCTCGATTTTGACGGATCGGGATTTGTAGTGCCTCGCTCTGAAGGTTTGCAAATTACAGCTTGCACATGGACATCAAATAAATGGCTGCATTCGAGTCCGGAAGACAAGGTGCTGCTTCGCTGCTATGTCGGACGGTCGGGTGATGAAGAAAGTGTTAGACTTCCGGATGCTGAGCTTATTAAGGCTGTACGGCGAGATATTGAAGAAACAATGGGCATAAAGGCAGAGCCTTTGTTTGTTGAAATTACGAGGTTGCCGCGCTCCATGCCGCAATATCCGGTGGGTCATGTTGAGAATATGAAACAGCTGCGAGAACGCTTCGAACAGGAGCTGCCAGGAGTTTGGGTTACGGGTGCAGCATTCGATGGAGTAGGTCTTCCGGACTGCATAAGACAGGGCAAGGAAGCTGCTCAGGAACTATTAAAGTAAGCTCGCAATAATAGTTCTCCCCGCGAAGGTGGATCATTGCTATAATGGAAGAGTCTAGCTATTCATAGACTTTGATTCTATTAAAGAGGAGCCATCTTCCATGCACATATCACGTTCTGAARCGCATCAGCAGGATAGGTCTAAACGTAAAAAGAGGCTTCGAAGACTCATTTTCGTTAATTTGTCGCTGCTAGGCATCATTATCATCATATTAGGTGCCTGGCTTGCGGCTGAAAATTCAGATAAGCTCAAAGGGTTGTTAAGCTTCGCGAGTAATGGGAATAAAGGACAAAATCAAACGGTTAACACAGGTGATAAAGGTTCAGAAAAAGAGCCGGATTTAACAGAAGACGTCGATTTGTCTGGAAATGATACAGGGTCCAATCTACCAAATGAAGAGGAAGATACTTCTGCTGTAACGGATCCTAACGGAGCCGGCAGCGAGGAAGAGAGAGTCAGCCTTTCCTTTGTAGGGGATTTGCTCGTTGCTGATTATGTGAGCGCCATCACTGCCCGTGAAGGCTATGAGTATCTCTATCAACCTGCCATGCTGTACTTAAGCGAACCGGATCTGACGGCTGGCAATTTGGAATTTCCAGTAACGAAGCGTGGTACTCCGGTAACCGGAACGCCATATGTGTTTAAAGGTTCGCCTGATGTTCTTCCATCGATACGCAATGCAGGCTTTGATGTTTTGAGCTTAGCTAACAACCATGCGCTTGACCAAGGTGTTGAGGGCATGCTCGACACGATGAAATATTTGGATGAAGCAGGCCTATCGCATATGGGGGCGGGCAATAATGATACCGAGGCTTTCACTCCGGTGATCAAAGAGGTTCGGGGCATTAAAGTAGCTTATATTGGCCTCAGCAGAGTCGTGCCGTTCTCTTCATGGAAAGCGGATAAAAATACAGCAGGATTAGCTGAAACCTATGATACTCGGCGTGCTACTGAAGCGATTGCGAAAGCAAAGAAGGAAGCCGATATCGTTGTCGTGATGGTGCATTGGGGCAAGGAACGAGTCGATCAGCCCGAGCCTTATCAAAAGGATTTTGGCAAACAATATATCGATGCGGGAGCAGATCTGGTGATCGGAAGCCACCCGCATGTGCTGCAAGGCTTCGAAATGTATAAAGGCAAATGGATTGCATACAGTTTAGGAAACTTTATTTTTAGCTCATATCCCAAGGAGACAGCGGGAGAGACTGGTGTTCTTGACGCTGTATGCACAAAAAATGGGGATTGCGAGATGACGTTTCATCCGATGTTTACAGTTAATGCGCAGCCTACCCCACTCGAGGGTGAAAAAGCAAAAGCGTTACTCGATCGGCTAACATCGGTCTCCTTTGGCGTAAAGCTGAACGAGGATGGACGCATTACACCTGAAAAATGAGCCGAGTGAGAGGATGAGCGTTTAATGAAAAATCCGTGCGTAGCGCACCGAGGCTGGTCTAGCCGCGCGCCGGAAAATACGATGGCAGCTATACGATTGGCGCTCGCTGATCCGCTAATTGAATGGATTGAAATTGATGTTCATCTTTCAAAGGATCATGTACCGATGGTGATTCATGATTACACGCTGCGCAGAACGACAGATGGAAAAGGCGATGTGAAAAAAAAGACGGCTGATGAGCTTGCAGCACTGGATGCGGGCAATTGGTTTTCACAAAAGTATCAAGGCGAGCATATTCCGACGCTTGCTCAGGTGCTTAAAGAATCAGTCGGACATTGCAAGCTTAACATCGAGCTGAAGACAGACGGCATCCGTTATCCGTTGATCGAGCAGAAGGTGCTTGAATGTATACAGGCATATCAAGCAGAAAGTGAAGTAGTCATCACGTCCTTTCATGAAGGGACATTATACCGAATGAAGCGCCTATGCAGCCAAATTCGTACCGGTATTATTATAGACGGCTGGCGGAATTCGCTGCCTAAGGAGCTAAAAGAGCTTGGAGCAGATTTTTTATCGATCAGCTATTCCAAGCTAAACAAGGAACGAGTCGAGCTACTGAAAAATGCAGGCATTCAAATTATGGCCTGGACGATCAATGAGAAACGTACGATCCGTAAAATTGCTGCACTTGATCCGGAATTATTAATATGTACAAATTACCCGGAACGCTGGCATGAGCTGCGGGCTGAAAGCATGGAATTAGAAGTAGTGAATAGAAAAAAATGATTAAAAATAATAAATAGAGTGCAAAGAATAAGATAGCAAGCATTTATGGGGTTGTGAATAAGCAGGAGGTTGCTCGCTAGATGGTAGGATGGATAGATGAATGGTGGTTGCGTCTGATTATCGGTTTAGTGGGCAGCTGCTTTATTGCGGCAGCAGCCTATCATGTGAAATCATTGTCTGCTTCAGGCGCGTGCTCGGCGATCGTAATGGGAACCGGCTTCGTAACACTAGGTGAACCGGTCTGGTTTGGGTTATTGATCGGTTTTTTTGTTTCATCGAGTGTATGGTCGAAGTGGAAGAGAAAACATAGAGCGAAGGAAGCTGCTGAAGCCAAATATGCGAAGACGGGCCGCCGTGATGCAGGGCAAGTATGGGCAAATGGCGGCGTAGGACTCCTATTATGCGCCGCTCATGCAATTTGGCCTGATGAGGGGTGGCTATTCGCGTACATCGGCGTGATGGCTGCTGTAAACGCGGATACATGGGCCACGGAGATCGGGGCCTTAAGTAAGACGGCGCCGCGATCGGTGACGAGCGGCAAGCCGGTCACGCCTGGAACGAGCGGCGGCGTCACGCCGCTCGGCAGCGCAGCAGCGCTCGCAGGCGCCGTGTTCATCGGCGCCGTTGCCGCGCTGCTGCTTGCGGCCCCGCAGCCAGCAGAGGCTGCTGCGGGTACGCTTGGCGGCGCGGCGGCGGTATATATCGCCGCAGCGGCCGCCGCTGGCCTGGCCGGGGCGTTCGCCGACTCTTTGCTCGGCGCAACCGGCCAGGCCATGTATCGCTGCCGGGTATGCGGCAGCGAGATCGAGCGCGCCGCGCATTGCGGCAGCGCGGCGGAGCAAGTGCGCGGCTTCGCCTGGCTGAACAACGACAGAGTGAACCTTCTGTCGTCGTTATTCGCAGGCGTGCTAGCATGGGGGATCGGTCAAGTTTTTCTGTGACCGATGCGAATAGCTATGTGAAAAGACTGATCAGGATGAAGAAATTCATCTGATCAGTCTTTTTTAACAAACCCGCGCAATAAGCACAAATATGCGCTTACAGCACCAAAAGTAACCTTACTACCTGTCTGTAAGAACACATACGTGCTTACAGAGCAAATTCAGCGCATGAGCAACCTCAAACCCGCGCAATAAGCACAAATATGCGCTTAAAGCACCAAAAGTAACCTTACTACCTGTCTGTAAGAACACATACGTGCTTACAGAGCAAATTCAGCGCATGAGCAACCTCAAACCCGCGCAATAAGCACAAATATGYGCTTACAGCACCAAAAGCAGCCTAATTAGATGTATGTAAGAACACATACGTGCTTACAGAGTAAATTCAGCGCATGAGCAACCTCAAACCCGCGCATTTAGCACACAAATGCGCTTACAGCACCCGAAATCCAAGGAGGGACTCTTATGAACGACAGTTTTAATCGAGAGTGGTTAACCAATAAATTTGAAGAAATCCGAAAAAGAATGCTGAAGGCGATCGATCAGCTTGATGATGACCAGTTGAATTGGCAGCCTGATCTCGCTAGTCACAGCATATCGATGTTGATCAATCATATAGATGGCAATATTGAAGAGAGAATCGTAAAAGGCATTTTACGCGAAGACAATAAAAGAAGCCGTGACAATGAGTTTAAACCTGAATATGTAAAGAAGGCAGTCTTGCAAAAGATTATTCAGGATAGGCTGCAGCTAGTCATCGATACGATTCAGACGATTTCGGATGAAGCGTTGGAACAAACCCAAACGGTGAGGAACCGGGAAAGAACGAACTTGGATATGCTGCATCAATGTACTGCCCATTATTCTGAACATATGGGACAACTATTCTATATTGCAAAACTATGTTTGAAAGAGGAATACACATCCACTTCAGTGGTTCGCCCAAAGTCATACGAATAGATTGCAGAACCAAAAGATTCATTGCCATTGCTAAGGAATCTTTTGGTGTTATCCGAGCTCTACAAAATACCTGCTTAACGCAAAATATATCCGCCATCAGGAAAAAGGGTGCTTCCAGTTGTATACGTATTAGTCATTAAATAAATCGTAGTATGGGCTGCTTCGTCAGCTTGACCGATTTTGCCTAACAGATTGATTTTTGCATAGGCATCATAAGACTGGTCTCTGACTTCCTGCTCTGCACCTTCCCAGTTGAAATTCGTATGGATGGTGCCGGGAGATATAACGTTGACACGTATCGGAGCAAGTTCAACCGCCAGCGCTTTGCCAAGACTTTCGATAGCGCCGTTGCAGGCAGCATAGGAAGCGCCGCCCTCAAGCGGCCGTTGGCCAAAGGCACCGGACATGAGCACAATTGAGCCATTCGAATTAATAAATGGAGCAGCGTATTTCACCGCATTGTACTGCGGCCAAAATTTTGAATTGAAGCAGCTGTGTGCAACCTCAACACTTGACGTAATTGGTCCTCGAACATAGGAGGCTCCCGGTGTAAACAAATGGTCGAAATGACCGATCTGCTCGAAAAAAGACAGAAGCGCCAGTTCATTCTTGTTATCTAATGCATAGGCTTCAACATGCTCATGGCCTAAGTACTGCCGTGCAGCATCCAACCTTTCTTTGGACCGGCCGGCAATGACAACTTGAGCCCCTTGCCCTATCGCTTGTTTTGCAGTCGCTAAGCCAATTCCTGAGCTTCCTCCGATAATGACGATACGTTTATTTTTTAATGAAAAATTAGACATGATCATGTTCTCCTTTTGCAGTCAAATCACTTCTAATGTTTATTATTCATGACAAAAACAAGACTGCCAAGTACGCACTTTGTTCGTACTTAGTACGAAAAATCGTACTAATCATAAAAAAATATAATGACTGGAACTAACGTGCGCATGCAAATAACATGCGGTATGATGATAGTGGAGGGGATACGATGATTACGGATTTGAAGGAACCAAGGCTAAAAGGTGTACTTACCACCCTTCATATGATTGGCGGGAAATGGAAGCCGCTTATATTGTTTATTTTATTAATTGACGGGACCAAACGATTTGGTGAGCTAAGACGGCTTATTCCTGATGTCTCGCAAGGCACGCTTGCGAAGCAGCTTCGCGAGCTGGAAGAGGATGAGCTCATTACCCGTGTTATCTATCAAGAAGTGCCTCCGAAGGTGGAGTACAGCATTTCTGAACACGGAAGAACACTGACCTCGGTGCTAGACAGCATGTGCGGCTGGGGTAGGGAGCATTTGGCTTACGTTAATACGAAAGAAATAAAATAATCAATCCAGCTTCTCAAAAATAAACAGCAAAGAGACCGTCAAGCAGGCTTGACGGTCTCTTTACGTATTTCGGTTATTTCGTCAATTGCTCCATTTGACCAATAAGCTCTTCAAAGACGCTCATTGCTTGCTCAATTGGCTCAGGTGAAGACATATCCACGCCGGCTTTTTTCAAGATATTAATCGAGAAGTCTTTGCCGCCGCTTTTGAGGAAGCCAAGATAACGCTCAACCGCAGGCTCGCCTTCCTCCAAAATTTGTTTGGAGAAGCTGGTTGCAGCTGAGAAGCCCGTTGCATATTTGTACACATAGAAGCTGTTATAGAAATGGGGGATACGAGCCCATTCCATTTCAATGTCTTTATCTACGACCATGCCTGAGCCGTAGTACTGAACGTTAAGATCGTAATAGATTTTGCTAAGGTCTTGCGGCGTTAACGAATCGCCTTGCTCCGTGCGCTCATGGATGATTTTCTCGAACTCTGCAAACATCGTTTGACGGAATACGGTTGTACGGAACTGATCCGCATAATAAGTGAGCAAATACATTTTTTCTTTTGGATCAGTTGATTTGTTAAGGAGATAATCCATCAACAAAGCTTCGTTTAATGTCGAAGCAACCTCAGCAAGGAAAATCGTATATTGTGCGTCGCGGTAGTTCTGATTTGTATCCGAATAATGGGAATGCAGAGCATGACCCATTTCGTGCGTCAATGTGAACATGCTGTTCAAGTTGTTATTATGATTGAGCAATACATACGGATGCGTGCCGAAAGCGCCCCAGCTATAAGCACCGCTGCGTTTGCCTTCATTCTCGTACACATCAATCCAGCCATTATCGAAGCCCTCTTGCAGCACCTTCAAATAATCTTCGCCCAGTGGCTTCAAGCTTTCTTTTACTGTTTTTTTGGCTTCCTCATACGTAATGTCCATTTTAAACTCGTCAACGAGCGGTGCGAACAAGTCGTACATATGCAGCTCATCCAAACCGAGCAGCTTTTTGCGAAGCTCCATATAACGATGCATCAATGGCAGATGCTTATGAATGGTGTTGATAAGGTTTGTATATACTTCCTGCGGAATGTTGTCACCATAAAGGGACATATCCAGCACGGAGTCATATTTGCGAGCTTTTGCATAAAAGCTGTTTTTTGTAACGTTAGCCGTCAATGTTGTAGCAAGTGTGTTTTTTAACTTGCCGTATGTTTCGTACACTGCTTTAAATGCCTCGCGGCGTACGTCTTGGTTTTTGCTCTCAAGAAACTGTATGTAACTGCCGTGTGTCAGCTCAACCAATTCGCCTTTTTCGTTTTTCACTTTTGGGAATTTGAGGTCTGCATTGTTCAGCATGCTGAAGATTGTACCAGGAGCGGAGCTCATATTGCCTACTTGTGCAAGCAGCGCTTCCTCGTCTTTGGATAAAATATGAGCTTTCTGGCGACGCATTTCTTCGAGTGTGTGGCGGAATTTGGCAACGGATTCGTTGGTTATCAATTGCTCCAGCTGCTCATCGGATAGACTGAGAACCTCAGGTGTGATGAATGATAATGCTTCGCCGGATTCCACACTTAGTTTTTTGGATTTCTCGGAAAGAGCCTGATAAGTAGGTTCTGCCGTATCCTCATGATGCTTCATATTTGCATATACATAAAGCCGTTCAACATGCAGTGACAATTCGTCTTCAAGCTCGAAGCAAGCTTTAAGCTGCGCGACGTCGGCTAATTTGCCTTGGAATTCGGATATTTTTTTGATTAATCCTTTTGCTTCTGCATATTCCTTGTCCCATGCCGCTTGGCTTGCGAAAATATCCTCTAGCTTCCAGCGGGTCTCAGGTGCCGATTCTGAACGTTTAGGTACGTGATTCATCGAATTCCTCCTTGGTATGGATAAGGTTGGTAAAGCATGCTCTGCATGTGCCGCGGTCTCATTTGTAGCGGAAGCACCTGGCACGAGGCTTAAAACAAGCAGCAGGGGAAGCCATTTCATCCAGTTATCACCTCAGGACACAGTTTGTTTCTACTATGTCCGTACGGGATAATGAATATTCAGCTGCCTGCCGGCTAAGCTGTACCCATTGTGAAAAAAGCATATACGATCAGAAAAAACGCAAATGCAATAAATCCAATGGATACAAGCGCAAGACCTCTGCGTATGCCAGGAGGCAAGGTATCTCGTTTCATGATAACGATGGCTCCTAGCGCAAAGGCTGCAATAATGAAAATAACTGAAGCGGTAGCATCCATTTGAAGGTAAGTCCTCCTGATTGTAAGCTGGCCTCAAAAGGCAGCATTCTAATTTTACCTATGCACAAATGCGTAACGATATGTTCGCCGCGATGTGTGAAATATCCTGCTGATTGGTTAGAAATAGACTGCTTATACTTCCTTTAGCGCACTCATAATGGATGCTAGTTCATCTTCGCGTCCAACAAAGTCAGCTGCGCGAAACCGATTCTGTGCCCAGTGAAGCATCTCAGGGCGGCTAATAAAAGTATGTGTGTCCTCGCCCCATTGATCAGAAATTTCCCGAACAATAAGTGTTTTGCCTTGAACTTCAACCGTCAACATATTGTATTTGTCGGTCTTGTAAATTTCGTGTTTCTTAAACATGCGTAAATTCCACCCTTATAGTAGTTAATTATGGTATTCTTATCATCATAGCCATTATGTCGGCGGTAATCAATACGACGCTGCAAGAAGAAGCTATAGCTGTAACGAGAATAGTTGAGATGAGACGAGCAGAGGAGAGTGCAAGAATGAGTAAACAGGGCTATGAGCAAATGGGAGTCGCTATGACTTGCAGAAGCTACGAAGAGTATTTAAGGATGTTTGATTTACAGCAGGAGGATCTTGCTAAAGGGGAAATTCTTGATGTTGCAGCCGGGGGTTCATCATTTACTGCAGAAGTAAACGAGAAAGGTTTTTCAGCAACTGCTGTTGATCCGCGCTACGGGGCAGGAATTGAGCAATGGATTTCTGAGGCTGCTGAGGAAATCGAAACATCAACGGCGAAGATTGCAAAAATTCAGGAGCATTTTGACTGGAGCTATTACGGGTCGGTTGAGAATCATCGAGCTGGACGCGAAGCATCCATTGAGCGATTTAAAGCCGATGTATTAAGAAACGAGAATAAACAAATCTATATAGATGGCAAGCTTCCAGAGCTGCCCTTCAAGGAAAATCGCTTTTCACTCATTTTGTGCAGCCATTTTATGTTTTTGTATGCGAATCAATTTGGTCATGAATTTCATTCGCTGGCTGTTCTGGAACTGATGCGTATTTGTAAGCCAGGCGGTCAAATTCGAATTTATCCGCTTATATCGCTTAACTGGGAACCTTATTCGGAACTAGATAACCTGATTGCGATGATAGCTCCTAACGGAGGGCGCACAGAGCTTGGAAACTCAAATCTTCCGTTTATCCCTGGATCTAGTCAATATTTGAAAATTTTACTTTAATTGCTTTTTTGAAATGGGATAGCTATAATAATTTTACTCGCACGTTCAAATAAAACGGCGGTCATATTTAGGAGGTTGTTCAATTGAAAGGAACAGTTAAATGGTTTAATGCAGAGAAAGGCTACGGCTTTATCCAAACAGAGGGCGGAGAAGACGTATTCGTACATTTCTCAGCGATTCAAAGCGATGGCTTCAAATCTTTAGATGAAGGGCAAGCGGTTGAATTCGACATTACTGAAGGTAACCGCGGTGCTCAAGCGGCCAACGTCATTAAACTATAGGAAAATGTGCGAATGGAGAGGGTTCCCTGGAAGCAGGGAGCCCTTTTTTAATATGAACATATTACCATTAACAGTATTTTTAGATTCTAATGTCAGCCTTTTATAAATAATCAAAGCATTTTTTATATATTTTGAAGCTGGACTATTAAACCATCTTTGCAATACGAATTTCCAAGCCATAATCAGATCAATAGATAACGTGAAATAACCGCCGTTTGCGCTTGCTTTCATTGACCAAGACCTGTTTGCAATGATAAACTGTTGCTTGGAAACTTTGTCAGGGGAGCGAGCATAATGAAATTTAAATTGTTCAAAGACCGTAAAGGAAAGGCCGATCAGGCTAAAAATAACAAGTTCGTCAAGCTTGGACGTGAAATTTATGTACAAGCCCGCAGAGGCGGACCAAACCCAGACGCGAACTTTGGTTTGAAAACAGCGATTGCCAACGCAAGAGCGGAGCAAATGCCAAACGATAATATCGAGCGTGCGATCAAGAAAGCAGCTGGTGCAGGCGATGGCGTCGAATACGATGATATTATGTATGAGGGTTATGGCCCAGGCGGCGTAGCTATTATGGTTAAATGCTTGACGGATAATCGGAATCGTACGGCAGCGGACGTTCGTTCTGCGTTTAATAAACGTGGCGGCAATATGGGTGAGAGCGGCTGTGTAGGTTATATGTTCGACCATAAAGGATTGCTTGTTGTCGATCGTGATGCTCATGAGACAGATGAGGATACGATGATGATGGTTTCGCTTGAAGCTGGAGCTGAGGACGTTATCGTCAATGACGACAGCTTTGAAATTTTGACACATCCGCATGAGTTCGAGCAGGTGAAAAATGCGCTTGAGAAGGAAGGGTACACCTTCGTAAATGCTGGCGTGCGCTGGCTTCCGCAAACGATTGTTAAAGTCGACGGCGAAAATGCGGAGAAGCTGCTTAAGATGATGGATGCTTTTGAAGACAACGACGATGTGCAGGATGTATACTCCAATTTTGAAATTGTAGAATAGTATCTGCGTAAGCAATAAAAAAGGCTGCTCCAAGCGTAGGTGATACGCCTTCTGGAGCAGCCTTTGTTTAACTATAAGAAATGATTTCATTTGTGACACTGAAGGTGTTTTTGCTTGGATGAACTAGAGCTCATTATCGGTTCGTGCGACTGAAAAAGTATCTTGTTAGGAAGGCAGCTGCTGCAACCAGTGCTAAGGCAGCTCCCATACGAAAGAAGGTCTCGCGTCCGAAATGCTCATAAATATAACCGCCGAACATGCCGCTGATCACACCGGCAAGTCCAGTCCAGACAACGGCATAAACGGCTTGGCCGGATGCGCGGAACTCGTCGGGAATCAGGTGGGACAAATAACGCAGCGCAGTTGAAAAATAAATGCCGAACGAAACGCTGTGCATGGCTTGGGTAGCAATTACCCAGCGTGGATCTTGAATGTCGCTTAGCAGCCATAGTCTGACAGCATACATGATGGATGCGATCATAAGCAGCGGCAGCTCCTTAAATTTATGGCCGTATTTGCCGAGCAGAAACAAGATCGGAATCTCGCTCATCGCGGACACGAGCCATGCAAGTCCAACCAAAGAATCGCTTGCTCCCATTTGGCGCATGGTGACGGCAAGAAATCCCTCGTACATACGGTGCGGGATCGAAATGGTCAAAATAATTAAAAAGAACAATAGGACATCGCGCTGGCGAATAAGCTTAAAGAATCCAGAGAAATCGATTTTACGAGCGCTTCCTTGATAGTCTCTAATTCTCGTCGTTAAGGCGAGGGTGATGGCTATGGTACAAAGTGCTAGCGGAAGCGTCCACTTTGAGCCAATTTCTTTTAGAATAAGTCCGAACGTATAAGCCGTTACTGCAAAGCCAAGCGAGCCGAATATGCGTATTAAAGCGTATGGCGTTCCGGTGTACTGACTTGATAATAGCAGCAGACTGTCACTTAATGGATTAATAGGTGTCTGAAAAAAATAAAAGCCCATCATAACAAGGCAAACAAGAGCAAAGTTCTCAATAGGGAAAAGCAATGAAATCATGACAAGCTGCCCAAATAACAGAATCATAAGCAGTTTTTTTATCGTTCTGAATTTGTCGCTGGCTATCCCAAGAAGGATATTCGCAAAGATTGATATGAACGGTCCCGTTGAGTAAATAATTCCAATTTGYTGCTCAGAGAAACCTCTATCCAAAAAGTATAACGGGATAAAGGAAACAACCATCGCAGCGGTAGAATAAGAAGAGAAGCTGTAAATTCGCAGTGAAAGTGTTTCCTTGCGTGCAGTCGAAGAGCGCTCTGCTTGCGCAATCTCAGATGTGTCCATCTTTTAAAGCTCACTCCATCTCTTTACAAAAACAATATGGTTCTCAGTATAACATGGATTAGTTATCGAACCAATGAGATTTGAAGCTGGATTATTATGAGCTGAGATGATACATTTAGAGGCGGAGGTTTACAATGGGTGCTTATCGTTTTGACTGGAATGAACGGCTTCGGATCCGTATTCCCGTGCTGGAAATGGAATGGGAGCAGTATGCAGCAGCTGTGCAGCTTGCGATCGTAGAGCAGTGGGAACTCATTCGTGGGACGATCCCCGATCGCGTGAAAGAGTTTGAAGCGTTCATCAATGAAAAGCAGGCAAAGCTGTTTGAAGAAGATAGCTTTGAGCAATCCTGTATACTAAACTATGAAATTGCCGATTATGCAAGTAGGATAAACGACCTTCATATTTGGTATCGCCTAGAGCAGCAATTAGAGCCGCGCTGGCATTCATGAACGATTTTGAGGAGAGGTGCATCATGAGATTGACGACTTTGACAGGCCATCGAGTGCCCCAGAGCCCACTAAAGCTCATGCATCGCGTATATAAATATGTACTTCCCGAAGTGGCGCGAGAGCTCGAGCAACATCGCGTATTTGCACTGCGAATACCAGATGCTGAGCTGCGAACACAAGCTCTTAGCAGTATGGACAGCAAGAAGTTTCATTGCCAAGGCGGCGGAGTTTATGCAGCGGCGAACTTAGAGCACAGACATGTGCTCATACCGTTAATTGTTGCGCTGCAGACCATTAGCGACTATTTGGATAATCTATGTGATCGCAGCACCTCTCTTGATCCGAATGATTTTCGATTATTGCATCAATCGATGCTCGATGCCGTCAATCCCGAGGCTCAGCTTCAGGATTATTATGCATTTCGTGATGAAAAAGATGATGGCGGTTATTTGCATCATCTGGTTCGAACTTGTCAGATCCATGTCGCGCAATTGCCTTCCTATGGAAGTGTTCAACAGCATGTGATTGAGCTAGTCACTTTATATGGCGATTTGCAGGTGTACAAGCATATACGCAAGGAATTGCGCGAGGAGCATTTGTTTGCATGGTGGGAGCAGCATCGAGGGAACTATCCAAACCTGAAATGGAATGAATTTGCTGCGGCATCAGGTTCGACGCTGGGCATGTTTATGTTGTTTCTTTC
>NZ_JBFRDK010000042.1:0-44898 GCF_052113545.1 Paenibacillus sp. TAF43_2 | reverse complement strand
GGTATAGATATTGTTTTCGTCGATCTCTTGTCTCACCTGCATCGATATCGGCGCGAATTCGTATGCTTTTAATATGCCTTCCCAATCTTGCGCGGGCTGAGGGGCACGCCAGCGGTTTTCGCCAACAGGTGGAGCTGCGAATGGGATTCCTTTGAAGCTTGTAATTCGCGGGTCCGCTGCTGGAAGACCCTGGACTATACCATTTTTAACCTTTATGATTCTAAGCATTGACAACGACTCCCTTCAATTTGAGTAATCTAGTACAAGAGAGGAGTATGAATATTCATTCATACCCCACTTGTTTGAAATGATGAACGATTTTATTTATTTGCTTGCTAACGCTTCGGCACGCATTTGAACGATTTTTTTAGCTTTTTCCGTATCCGAGGCAACGACATCATTCCAACCCAAACCCACCACATCTGTCTTCATCTTTGCCCACAGCTGGTCGAAATCCCCTTGATTTTTTGCAAATATCATCTTCCATGATGTGTTTTTTACATAATCCGAAATTTGGCTTCGCTTGTTTTTGATATCAGATGAATCGACACCAAAACTTGTATTAATGTTAGGTACAATATCGATCATATTATTTTTCAGGTAGTATTCCGTTGCGTTCGTTGCATTAAATGTACTCTGCCAATCTGTCGTTAAGGTTGTCTTGTTGGCTTCTATTGTGGAGCTCCAGTAATTATTGTTGTAAAACTCTCCTGAATCGGGATCCTTCACAAAATCGCTCATGATCATACTATTGATTTTGCTTTGGCCATCCTGATAACCGCCGCCGCCGTACTCCTCCGGAACTGGAGTATTTTCCTGAAATGCCGTTTGACCGACTTGGGTAAGCTTAAACTTGCCGTCTGCTGTCTTTTCGTAGTTGAAGCCTTCAAAACCATTCGTCGTGTAGCGCAGGCCTTCAGGAGACACAAACCAATCCAAAAATTCCATAATTCTGTCGGGCTCTTTCGCTTTTGACCCGATAGCAAATACTCTCCCGCTGCCGTAATAAGCATCGCTGCTTTGAATGATTCGGGTGTCAGCAATCGGAACTGCGACATTCCCATCTCCGTTCATCCCTCTTTCAATTGAGTTGTAAAACCCTCTTTGCCATGAATACCACAAAAGAAGCACCTGCTTGTTGGTAAGCTTCTCAGCAACCTTGTTCCAGTCCTGGGATGCCGAGTCCGGATCGATCAGGCCCATTTGATTTGCGGTAAAATAAAATTGTAGAATTTTTTTGTACATGCTGTTGTCATCGATGAGCGGCGCAATATCACCTTTTGCATTCAACTGTATCGTAGAGGTACCATTGGGCTGTTCATAACCATACCAGTTGCTTAACCAGCGTACATTTTCCATGCCTCCGCCGTCCCAATCCTTCCACAATGTGATCGGAACAATCGGTTTGCCGTCTGGAGTCTTAGGGTATTCTTCCTGCATCTTCTTCAGTACACTCAGTAGATCGGAAAGATTGTTCAGCTTAGGAGCTCCTACTCCCTTATAGTAATCCCAAGGCAGAATTGGACTGGAGTAAGGCAGTTCTTCTGAAAATGTCGTTGGTGAAGTATCCGCTACAAAAGTCGGCAGACCATAAATCTTGCCTTCCGGATTTACTTTATCAAATCCTCCATTAAAAGGCTTGAAGTGATTGTCCACATATTTTGACAGATACTTCGTATTCGCAACTCGATCGGTAATATCCATAACAAGACCGACCGGAATCAATTCTTCCAACTGACTATTCTCGATGATCAGAATATCTCCTAGATCACCTGCTGCCGATCTAGTCTTGTATAACTGATCGCCGGCTACCTGTGGTGCAAGAATGTTGAGCGTAATATTAAACTTGTCTTTGAGAAGCTTCCCATACCACCCGGTCTGCTCTCCTTGGTAATTTGCCGCATTGCTGAATACGGTAAGGGTTAGCGGCTTGCTGTGATCAATCGTGGTGTGGTTTTGTGGTCCCTTCTCATCAGTGCCGGGCTCCGATTTGCTGCAGCCGGCCAATGCTGTTGTCACCGTGAATATGCAAGCGAACAACACCACCATCGATTTTTCCACCGCTTTATGACGATTACTCAATGGTAAACCCCCTCAATTCATTTTTTATTATAATGGTGCAGGTTAGCCTTTCACTGCCCCTATCATAATCCCTTTTACAAAAAACCTCTGGAAGATCGGATAAACCAGCAATATAGGCGCAACAACAATAATGGTAACCGTCATACGGATTGAAGTTGTCGTTTGCTTGGTTGCCAGAGTTGCCATAGCTGTAGAACCGGCATTTTGAAGATTGACCATGGTAGATAATGAGCTTGCCTGATTAATATAGTTATATAAAATGAACTGCAGGCTATACAATTTGCTGTCAGTGACGAGCAGCAGCGTATCCTGAAAAGAGTTCCATTGATCCACCGCTGCAAATATGGCAACTGTAGCCAATATCGGCTTGCTTATAGGCAATATCACTTTGAAGAAAATCGTCATAACCCCAGCCCCATCGATACTTGCCGCCTGCTGCAATTCCTTGGGCGTCGATTCCACAAAGGTTTTTACAAGGATAATAAAAAATGGAGCTACAATAGTCGGCAAAATGTAGGCCAAAAAATGGTTAGTCAGATGCAAGGACCGCATGGTGAGATACCACGGGATAATTCCTGCATTAAAAAACATCGTAATTATCGTGAAGCGGTACCAGAACTTTCTCCCCCACATATCCTCCTGAGAAAACATGAATCCCAAAAAGGCTGAAGCCCCGACGGTCAGAGAAGTTCCGATTAGCGTTCTTCCCAGCGATATAATAGCAGCGTCCCATAGTCCCGGAATCTTAAATACATCCAAGTAGTTCTGGAAATGGATTTGCTGCGGGTAAAATACAATCTCACCTCTGGCGCTAAGATCATTGGCGCTAATGGTATTGATAATGATAGAGTAAAATGGAAAAATGCATAGGAGAGCAAACAGCGTATACAGGGTATAAATCAAGGCTGAAATCAAGATATCGGTAATGCTGGAATGCTTCTTGTTAGTGTGAACATTGTTCACTGCCAGGCCTGCTGCTTTATCGCTCATACCACGCTCTCTCCTCTTATCATTTTTGATAATCCGTTCACTGAAAAGAGAAGCACAACACTAACCAAACTCTTCAGCATGCTGATCGCAACAGAAACGGAATAGCTCCCGCCCCCCATGGCTAGGTTGTACACATATAAATCCAGAACCTGTATGTTTTCTTTGTTAAATGCATTTTGAAAAACAAAATATTGCTCCAAGCCATTATTCAGGAAACTCGCAATTTGCAGCATTAACAGAACAAAATAGGTTGACATCAGACTTGGTAAAATCACATTCCATATGACCTGCATCCTTGTTGCACCGTCTACACGCGCCGCTTCATAAAGGGATTCATCTATACTCATAATGGCAGCTATATACAAGATGGCTATAACATAGAGAATGCCAGTGAATAGACCAGTACCCAGCTGATAAAGTTTGGCAAGGTCGTTACCGTTTGCACAAACTTCCGGAAACGCAAAGCTTTTATTTCATTCAGAAATATAGCAAAAATCATTGGTAGCCATGAGAATAGCAAACCCAAGCCGCTCATCCCAAACGTATTTTTGATTACCTGAAGCAATTGGTCTATCTTTACTTGGTTTTCGACTAAGGAACGAAACCACTTGAAACCAACATAAGCGGATTGAGACAAAGGTGTCGGCGGCGTATAGTCAAAGAAGGCATAAACCCAACCATATAGCGGGTAGTATGCAAAGGTAGCAAGTAAACCCATGAAAGGCAGTATGTAGAGAAATTTTTTAATAGATTCACTTCTCATCCTGTATTCTTTTATACGCACCATGTAATCCCCCTATAAATAAGTTGTTTGAAAGCGCTTCCAACATTGAAGAAAAGAAATATTTAGAGATGTCCAAGCAACCAGCTAACACTCCCCTATCCGTGGTTCCATTTCCTTTCCAGCCCATACACCTCCGTAAATGCACTGTTTACCCTTCAATTAATTACCAACTTTCTAATAAATAGTAAATTATCAGCCGTCTAAAAACAATGATCTATACTAACGTATAATTGATATATTCTGATATGCAGTAATTGTAAATTTGATTGCAGTTCAATACATTTCAATATAAAAAAAGCTCCTTTACAGAGTCAGGTTAGGAATGATTCACCTGTTCGCTGTAAGAGGAGCATGTCAATTAAATCTGTGTCTTGCTCAACTTCACTGAGTGAATTAAGAGTGCGCTTCTCCATTTCCAAATAACAAACGGATAAAATGATACGCGCCGTTGTGCCATACTTGAAAATCATGGATCCCGCCCTTAATCGTAACTTGGTAATACGAATTAAGGAAATCCCCTGCTCTATCCGTAAGACCTTCAATTGATTGATTGTAGCATTTGAACGATACTTCGTCGGCATCTCCGCATGTCATATACAATACTTGAAGCTTCCGGCCTCTTAATGCAATGCTCGTGCCCAGAAGCTTACCATTGCTTGATGTAGGTGCATTTGAGAAAGAGCCTACGTAAGCGAATATATCAGTCATGCCACGTACGGGAACAGTCGAGGCAAGCCCGTTCTCCCATTCGCTTGCCACTCCAGTGATTGTCGCAGAATCGCATCGATACCCCCCAAGGATCAGATTCAATGCCTGCATGCCACCCATGGATAGACCTGCGATAGCCCTATGCTTGCGACTGAATTCGATTGCTTCTGGATCGGTCTCCCCTATATTCGCATACGTCTTGAATGTGGATTCAATGTACGGAATCAAATCATATCTCAGCTCATAATCAAAATAATAGAACCCGAGCATATTGGTTCCTTCGGAATTGAATTTACTCTCTGTCCAGTCATGCGAGCTTCTTCCATTCGGCATTACGACAATAACTGGATCGATATCACCGTTTGCGATGAGGTTATCAATCATATTACACAAGATCGAATTGCCGCCCTCATTCCAGCTACCGCGCAACCATTCATATTGGTCCCCGCCTACACCATGAAGCAAATATAAAACATTGTAACGGGTAGCATTGTCGCTATCGTCGTAACCCGCCGGGAGATAGACACTACAGCATTTCATAATGGCCTCTCCTCTAACCGTTTCTCTTCCCGTCTCCCAAAAATCTACCTCTCGATTCGTCACGAATTGGCGCAATTGGTTAATATAGTGGTTAACCGGATAAACAACATCTCGCACTGAACCTTGATTGCCACTCGCAGCCGCTCTTATATAAGCGGCGGGAATTCCCGCTATTTCCAAGCTCGTCATCGTTTATGCTCGCTTTCTATGACATATTTTTCCGCACTGCAAACATCGCTTCAGCAATATTTTCATCATGTAGGGCAGCCTCTGCTTATTCATATACGCACGTATAACCGAAATCCTACTGAGGAAAGCTGAAAATAGGATGGGACACCGGTCTCATCGTTCGCAGCATACCATAGATGCCGCTCAGCTTGTCTTCCGGAGCAAACCTGAATTCCACTTGCGATTTCCCCTTCACGATCTCTGCAGGAATCAAATAGTGCTTCGTAATAAAGTCGCGTTTCCACTCCCAGGATGACTGTTCGCGTACAAGCAATACGCCATCCGCATAAATGTTCATCACCCTATCATAATTGATGCAGAAATACATCACCTGAAGCACGTTCTCGCTTTCTGGATCAATGTTAAGCTTATAGCTGAACCATCCGCCGGGATGCGCCAATCTTCCATTTTGACCGTCCCAAGCTCCACTGAACGTTTCTTGTCCTTGTATTTCATGCTGGAGCTCGTATTGATCATTACCGACCTGGACGCTGTCGATCGTCGCCTCTTTCACAAGCCGCTCCATTCGTCCAAGCGCCAAATGGCGTTTCAGCTCTTCGGAGTCCGCTTCGACAATATTCCAATAGATGCCGTAACGCTCCTGATGCTGCTTATAATGCGGGGTAAATACAAGCCGTTCGTCCTCATCAGTATTTCGGAGCCTAAAGACAAGCTTGCCGTCTTCCTTCATCAGGTGCTGCTCAATATCGTCCAGCCACTGCTGTGGGCTCAATCCCTGGGGAATTATAAAATCCTTCACAAGCATTCTGCGTGTTGGCACGCTTACCATAATCCCCGTACTCGCCTGGATCATGTCCTCTGTTCCGAGCGTCGCGCTTAATACGACCGGCCCATATTGAAAACCGACAGCATAGCGATTATCCGGCAGGCCGGAGTAAAACACCTTCATCGGGAGCTTTAGAGCAAGCATATCGCCATGGTTCCATTTACGGTCGATCACGATGTAATGGTCCTTGACTTCGAGAGGCAATGGCTCACCATTCAAGTGCGCTTCGATCTCTCCCCGAACCCAGTAAGGAATGCGAAGATGAAGCTTGAGCTCCCTCGGCTGTCGATCTTCCGTCTCAAGCTGGAGCGTTACACAGTCGCTGTCTGGAATGCCGGAGCTTAGAGCAAGGCGTACATTCTGCTCACTCCAATCTAAAGTGGAGCTTACATATTGATTAATATACAGCTCATTCGCTTTATGGAAGTAGATGCTGTCGCCCAGCTTCGTAAAGCTCTCCATCCCCGTTCCCGTACAGCACCAGAAGTGCTCAAACGGCGAGCTGTAAATCTTAAAGTACCCTGTCGCCATCGGCTGAAAATACATGGTCATGCCCGTTTCGGGATTTTGTGAGGAAAGGATTGCGTTCATATAGGTCGTCTCGTAGAAGTCCGCATACTTCCGGTCTCCGGTCAGCTTAAACAGTTCGCGGGTCAGCTTCAGCATATTGTAGCTATTGCACGTTTCGCAGGTGATGTCCGTGCGTCTCTGATCGAGCGATTTCGGCTCGCCAAAATGCTCCGACTCGCTGTTGCCGCCGGTCATATAACTATGGTGGTTAACAACCATATCCCAGAAATTTATAGCCGCTTCCAGATAGAAACGCTCGTTTTCCCCTAGTACAAGAAAACGGTTCAACGCTCCCAAAAATTTCGGAATCGTCGTGTTTGCATGCTTCCCCCTCAAAACATCCTTGCCTTGCCGGGTCGCCTCAAATAAAGGGAGCTCGTCGAATTTGTGAGCTGCCTCCAGATGCTTCGAATCGCCGGAAATTTTATACAGTTCATAGAGGCAATCATTCATTCCCC
The DNA here is from genome assembly GCF_052113545.1 of Paenibacillus sp. TAF43_2. NCBI lineage: Bacteria > Bacillati > Bacillota > Bacilli > Caryophanales > Paenibacillaceae > Paenibacillus > Paenibacillus sp. TAF43_2. The sequence goes on along the minus strand of NZ_JBFRDK010000042.1, from coordinate 37,751 downwards.
CATACTCGACGGCCAGTACTGTCGCTTGCAGCTCGTCTGACCAACGGGATGTCCGCGAAGCCACCCAGTCACCCAATTTCACAACCGTGTCGAAGACGACCTTGGAATGAGTAGCTTGGTATACGGATATCAATCCCGCAATAATCTTGTGCATCGTATACCAGGGAACCCATGCTGGCTGCTTCTGCTCGATATTATCAATGAGCGCTTCAGGAAATGCGGAGAGATAACCGCTTTCAAACTGGCATTCCGACAATTCATTTGCCATATACGTCAGTCTCTTCAGCATTACCGGATCCTTCGTCGCGGAGTATGCTTGCGCGCATGCCGACAGATAATGACCTAGCGTATGTCCGCGAATCTCCGTCTCCTCCCATCCCGGGTATTTCGCTGCCTTCGGCTTGAGCCCACGGGTTTCCCGGAATCCGGCCAGCAGCCTGTCGACATTATAGCTGTTCAGGTATTCGAGTTCCTTCTTGAAAGCATTGGCTTGATAGTCTTCGGTAAGCACCACTTGATCCAATCCGAAATGCTGCAAAGCAATTCGCTGCAGCGTCGCTTTATTCCTGTTCATCATCCATTCACCTTCCATGTCCCTTTGTGATTTCATATCCGTACTATCCTCAGATTACCGTTTTGCGACTAACAAGGTAAATGGCGAAAGGTTCGAATTTGTGTAAAAAAGTCAGGTTTAATTCTAATCGTTGACTGCACAGAAGTTATAGAAATTTGGCTACCGTAAGGTTATGATTAAACCAGTTAAGTGAAAAAAGGACAGAAAGGCGGCGTCAATTCTAAATGATCGGCTATACCTTTAACGTAGAAAAACCGTTAACGATGACGATGACCGGCAAATTCGTTTCACCGTTTCCCGAATGGACGCATATGAACAGAGTACTCATGGATTATGAATTGTTTATACAGATTAAAGGACAGTTATACATTGCAGATGACGAGGAGCGGCATGTCTTGCAGGAAGGGGATTTTCTTCTTATGGCTCCCCGTACCCGGCAATTCGGGTATCAGGGGTCCGACTGCAGCTTTTATTGGCTTCATTTTACCGCGGAGGAACCATCGGCAGCTCCAATACTCATCGAAGAGTATGAAGCCCAGACGGGACATATGATGATACCGCGTCAAGGTGCACTGCAGCGTTCGGATAAGATCATCGTCATGATGAAACAGCTGCAGGACTCCGTTCGAAGCTATCAAGACCCGACTCTGAATAATTTTTTGGCAACGAGTATTCTGTACGAGCTTTACAAGCAATGTGATCTTGGCACAAACGCCGTAAAAAAAGAGCTGAAGCAGCTTCAGCTCTACAACGATATCGCAGACTATATCAAGTGGCACCGCTTTGAACCGCTGAAGGTGTCTCAGATCGCGGATCATTTCGGTTATAATGCCAAATACTTGTCCTTCCTGTTCTCAACAATCTCCGGTATGTCACTCAAGCACTTTATTATGAGTCAAAAGATTGAAGCCGCATCCTTTCTCCTGACGGATACTAATCAGAGCATCAACGAAATCGCGATGCAGCTCGGCTATTGCGACAGTCATCATTTTATGAAATCGTTCAAGCAGCTGACGCATCTTACACCGACCGGCTTCCGCAATGCATCAGCAAAACGATTGTTATATTACAAGTGAGACAAGAGTAGAACAATTATCACCGATTCGGCTTCTGTATCTGCTCTTTCAGAGCTTCCAAATTACATTCGCCTACCCACTATTTAATGATTCGGGCTGGATCAGAAGTACTTAAAAAATGTTGTACGGTTTCGTTGTATGCAATAGTTTAAATCCTTCATAGTTATTTTCGTATGATTTCTCAAATTCATCGGCTATTTGAAAGAGGGAATACAATATCCATTCCTAACCGCCTAATTTGCTACCGTTAACAATGCTTTGACGGGTTTGCTGCTCGGTCGGTTTGTACTAAGATAAACTAATAGAACTTAAGAAAGGGGAATAACAATGACAGATGGTCTATCCTTAAACGCAACTGAGAAGCTCGTTGATGTTAACTCGGAGGCTTATCATGAGATGATCGCCCAATCGCTGCTTGACAAAGGCAACAATAAGCGTTTGAAAGCCGCCATTGAAAAGGCTAAGAGAGGCGATAACGTTACGATTGCTTTTATTGGCGGCTCCATTACTCATGGAGCTGGAGCAGACCCGCTCCATACGTCTTGCTACGCTCACCGAACATATACCGCTTTCAAAGAGATGTTTGGCAAGGACGGCGGTAATCAAATTCGCTTTATTAAAGCTGGCTTAGGCGGTACGCCTTCTGAACTGGGCATGATTCGCTATGAGCGGGATGTCCTGAGAAACGGAACGGTTCAGCCGGACATCGTCGTCGTGGAGTTTGCCGTCAATGACGCTGACGACGAGACGAAAGGGATTTGCTACGAGAGTCTCGTACTGAAAATCTTGACCGCCGCCAATTCGCCTGCCGTTATTCTGCTGTTCAGCGTGTTCGAAAACGATTGGAATCTGCAGGAACAACTTTCTCCTGTAGGCTATCATTATGATCTTCCCATGGTAAGCGTGAAGGATGCGGTTACAAAACAATTTCATAAGTCAAAGGACGAAGGCAACATCATTTCCAAGTCGCAATTTTTTAGTGACATCTATCATCCGACCAATTTGGGACATCTCATCATGGCCGACTGCTTGCGCTCGCTTTTCATGGAGACCGATCGTTGCGCACCTTATCAAAAGGATATCGTCCTCGACAAACCACCGATGTACGGCAACGATTTCGCTGATGTTCGTTTGCTGGATAGGAACAATGGTTCTAGTGTAGCAAAGATTACGGAAGGCAGTTTCTACACATCCGATACCGAACTCCAATTCGCGGAGATGGACGATCATCCATACGGCACAGCCCAATTCCCCAACAACTGGATGCATACATCTGAATCCGGCAGCGACAGCTTCACGATGACGATTCATTGCAAAAGCCTGCTTCTCATTTTTAAAAATTCCGGAAGCAACGAATTCGGAAACGCCGATATTTTGGTTGACGGCAAGCTTGTGAAGGTGGCGGAGTCCCACACCGTCAAGTGGACGCGTTGCCACGCCCTCCTTTTGATTCGGGAGCAGCAATCGAAAGAGCATACTGTGGAAATCAGAATGGCGTCAGAGCATGAGAGCAAGCAATTTACAATTCTTGGTTTCGGCTTCACACAATAGTCACTCGCAGCTCATTTTGCATTGAGAATTTCTTATTACTGATCTTTTCACCTACATATGTTAAAAAGCCTATTTAGGAAAAAGCCTTCATTATATAAGCGACATTTCTATATATAATAAATGACCATACAACATGAAAGCCCTTCTAGCCCTGGTATACCCGGGCAGAAGGGCTTTCATGTTGTATCGAATCGCATGATCACCTAAGCAAAGAAAGCTTTACGATATTCTTGCTTTTAAACGTTTCTGCTATCTGCTGATGAGCTTGTGGTACGATCCTTTCGGCAGTTGCTCCTTGTCGAACAGCAACGGCCAATTCTTGCGCCCTCTGACTGGGAAGTTGTCCAACCAAGTATAATCGTCCGCGGCCCCCCAGAACGTCACGCTCGTCAGGACATCGCTATATTCGCAGAACAGCTGGAATAACTGGGAATATCTATCCTCCTGAAGACTCATCATCTCGGATGTAGGCGATATCAGATCGGTTCGCCTATCTTCGAACTCGAACACCGATACGTCCATCTCAGTGATATGCAGCTTCAGTCCGAGCGAAGCATAACGTTCAATAGCCGTTCGGATATCGTGCAGTGACGGATGGGATAAATTCCAATGCGCTTGAAGTCCGATACCATGAATAGGCACGCCCTTCTCCTTCAGAGATTTTACCAGTCTATAAATTTTTTCCCTCTTCTCAGGTACGGACTCGTTATAATCGTTATAGAACAACAGCGCTTCGGGATCGGCTTCATGCGCATATTCGAACGCCTTGGAAATGAATTCCTCACCGACGATGTCGAGCCATTTGGACGAACGCAGTTGTTCTTCGCTACTATCAGATACGGCTTCATTCACGACATCCCATGCATAAATTTGACCCTTATAACGCCCAACCACTGTATTAATGTGAGCTTTCATTCGCTCCAACAGCGTATCGCGATCAACTAGACCTCCAGTTTCATTCTCGAACACCCAAGCAGGCGTTTGATTATGCCAGACGAGCGTATGCCCTCTTACTTGCATTCCGTTTACTTTCGCGAAATTCATTATTCGATCCGCATCCTCGAAAGTATATTGGTGTTCTGCAGGATGCAAACGCTCGAACTTCATCTCATTTTCAGCCGTTAAACTATTGAAATGATACGCCAACAACTCGCGTTGTGTGACCAGCGTCTTCATATTTACAGCTGCGCCAATTAAAAACTGCTGACTAAACGATTTATGAAGTTTTAAAGATCCTTCATATCGGGAATTGTCCATTTCTCCGATCGCCTCCTCTTCATGTTTAGGTTGACTTTAGACATAATTTAATTGCCAATTTAGTAGAATATAGCTTTTTCCAGGTAATATGGGAAAAGCTTTTATTGTTCGTATGGATAATTTGTTACTTGGATTCATAATCGAACCAGTCAAAATGGGCGAGCGACTGCGATTTGGCGCCATTTCCGGTCGCATACAAGGCGAAGAGCACGCCAGTAAATCCGCCAGCCACTTCCGTTGCAAGAAGAGAGGTCTCTCCATGGCCGAACCAGAATGGTTCTCCGTTGCCATCAGAAAATCCGAAAGCATACAGGTCGCGAGTCGCGCTCACATGAAGAACGATAGATTCGAACGGCCACGGCGCCTCGTTCTCGATCTTCCACAAGCTGCCAAGCTTTCTACGGAAAATGACTTTGCACACGCCAGCGATACGAGTCAAAGCAATCTCATAATGGAAGCGATCGTTCATATAAACGGTAATGCCCGCTTCCTCTCCGTCACGCTGAGGTGCAAATTCCATATGCGTAGACACGCTGCAATCGAAATGCTGTTGTCTTCTCGCTAGAAATGCAGGCGCTCCGATTTCATTCAACGTCGTCTCGTTGCCCCGTAATGTTAGACAACTATCCTTCTCGCTAAGGCACCAGTTATCCGGATTGGGTGAACGCATAAAATTCCAATACGGTGCAAGCGCCGCCGCATCGAAATTGTCCCGAACTGGGGCAGCGGCTACAGGCAGCAGCGGAAGATTGCCTGCCGGCATCGTCTCGCTGACCGTTCCGTTATCGCCAATGATCGGCCAACCCTCTTCCGTCCATGTGACGGGAGAAAGAAACGTCTCTCTGCCGAGATGGTGTTTATTCGGATAGCCATGCGGCCTGATGCCAAGAAATACAGCCCACCAGTCTCCGTCCGGCGTTTGAACGAGGTCTGCGTGTCCCGTTGCATGAATCGTTTTCGACTGGCTTCGATGGGTTAAGATTGGATTGTGCGGACAGCTTGCGAAAGGTCCATTCGGACGTTCGCTTCTAGCGATCGTTTCCATATGGCCGTATTCGGTGCCGCCTTCGGCAATCATTAAATAGTACCAACTGCCGACACGATAAATATGCGGTGCTTCCGGGTACTGGCCTCCTGTTCCCGTCCAGAGGAAAGCAGGATCAGTCAGCCTTTTGCCGGTTTTCGGATCAATCTTGCTTTGATAGATGCCAGGACCCTGATCTCCGTGAGCAGAGGAAGTGAAATACAATGTTCCATCCTCATCGAAGAACAAGTCTGGGTCTATGCCGGGATGGTCGACGAAGATCGGATTCGACCATTCCCCGCGCGGATCATTCGTATGTACGAAGAAGTTACCGCCGGCGGTAACGTTCGTCGTCACCATATAAAACGTTCCGTTATGCTCACGGATCGTAGGCGCGAATATGCCGCCGGAGCTTGGTGCACGGCTTAGATCGAGCTGCTCGGGCCTTGTCAAAACGTGGCCGAGCTGCGTCCAATTCACAAGATCCTTGCTGTGGAACAGCGGAACACCCGGAAAATATTCGAAGGAACTCGTTACGAGATAATAATCATCGCCAAAGCGACAGACGCTTGGGTCCGGATGAAAACCGCTTATAACCGGATTGTTATAATTCATGCAAGCGCACTCTCCTTATCGTTGCGAAAATAGTTAAATCAGACTCACATAGCGGAAGTAATCGAAATCAACGAAACCGCCAGCTTGCTTCGTGGCGTAATTGTACAGACCGAATCGGTAGCCCATAAAGTGTTCAAGCCTATATTGCATATGAAACGGTTCTCCGATCACAACCCAATTCACTCCGTCCGTGGAATAGCGGAACCAGGCAATATCCTCGCGATCGCCATTATCGAACTGGCACTCTATTTGCAAATAGATTTGGTCGCCCTCATACTTTACGCGTTCAACTGTGATTTCGCCTTGACCGTCGTCCACTCTGCCATTGACGCACATTGCTACGTAAAAATCGCCGTTGTCATCGACCTGAATACCGACCGAGCCGAAAGCATATTGCAGCGACACTAACCCTGCACGGTCGCCCGGTTTCATAGCCTTGATGTCCATAACCGTTGTACCGACACATGCCGGACCTTCTGTACGCTGTGTTAACGTATTGCGGGCAAATTCTACGCTATTCGTGATATGTCCCGTCGTTAGGCGCAAGCAGCCCGGTCGCTCCGTTACCGACCATTTACCATTGTCGGGATTATGATTCCATTGCCAATGAAGCGCTAGACGATTCTCCCCGTAATCAAACTCATCACTGATGACAAGCGGTTTTGTCTCCGAGCTGGGCAGCTTCACTTCGAGAGTCTTTGGCGCTTTGCCCTGTTGCCCCAGAACTGGCCAGTCATTATCCCAAACGACCGGCAGTACGCATGGAATACGGCCAACGGCCCCGTGATCTTGGAACAGTACCGCATACCAATCCCCTTCTGACGTATCAAAAATGCCACCTTGTGCGATGCCATTGTTCCGATAATCCATTTGATCATCGAGTACTAGCTTGTGCTCGTATGGACCGAGCAGTTCACGTGAACGATAGCATAGCTGTCTGCGGCGCTTGTTACCTGTATTTGGCCAATCGATGAAGAATAAATAATAATAACCATTGATTTTGTAGGCATGGCAGCCCTCGGCACGAAGCATAATTCCGTCTCGCTCCGTCTCGAGCAGCAATTGATTGATGCCGTCCGGCTTCAGAGCAGTTGCTTTCTCAGACAGCTCTGTAATCCGAATATCGCCATTGCCATGGAAGACAAACACACGGCCATCGTCGTCGAACAGCATGCTCGGATCATGGTGAAGTCCTTGAATAACGCTTCGTTCCCATTTCCCGTTCTCGATATCCTCAGTCGTATACACATAGAACTGATTCATATCCAGACTCGAGAAACACACATAAAAGATACCGTCGCGATAGCGTAAGCTGGCAGCCCATGATCCCTTGCCGTAAATGCCTTTACCGTCAAGCAAATTGTGTGCGTCATTATCCTCGAACGTCTCGTATACGTAATTAACAAGCTCCCAATTCTGCAGGTTTTCGGACTTCATAATCGGACAGCCTGGCATCGAATGCATGCTTGTGCTGACCATATAGAAGGTCGATCCTACACGGATCACGCTCGGATCCGGAACGTCCGCCCAGATGACCGGGTTCGTTATTGTTGTTTTGTTCATCGCTAGCTCCTCCTAGTAGGGCTGGATTAGTCCATCATCCAACCAGTCTAGCCTGTATGCACCTCGGCAACAACCCGTCTATCTATAGGTTTTCCCACATAAATTATAGGCGGTACTTTTTATACTTTTATGGTCGTACTTGCCCAGATGGATCGACGACCGCCCAGAATGCCGGCTTCGCGTGAAGCTGCTTGTCGAACAAGAATGGCGCATTGGTACGCGTCACCGGGAAGCTGTTCAACCACGTATGGTCGTCCGCGATGCCCCAGAATACGACGCCGCTAAGAATGTCCTTATTGTCTCTGAAAGCCTCAAACAGCTCGCGATATCTATCCGCCTGCTTCTGCAGCAGATCAACCGGTATATCGCTGCCAACATCGCTGCGATCGTTCCATGCGTAGAGACTCATATCCAGCTCGGTAACGAGATTATCAAGACCTAGCTCAGCAAACTTCTTCATCGATTCGATAATAGAATTCACCGTCGGCCCGAATAGGTCGATATGGGTCTGATGACCAACACCATCGATCGGTACGCCTTTGTCCAGCATTTCCTTCACAAGCTCATACAATCGGTCTCGCTTCGCCGGATTGTCCGTTCCGTAATCATTAATGTACAGCTTTGCCTCGGCTCCGCCCGCTTCGCGTGCCGCTCGGAATGCCGTCTCGATAAAGTCTGTACCCGTTATCTTATACCATTCGCTAGCTCGCATCCCGTCCGGATCGGCTGGCTCTATTACTTCATTGACAACGTCCCATGATTGGATATCGTCCTTGTATCGTTCGACAATTGTGCGGACATGCGTATCGACTCGCTGCAGCAGCAGCTTTTTGTTCGCTTCGCGCTTAGCCGCGTCTGTCTCCTCAACCATCGGCTTGCCCTCCGCATCCTTAAAGAACCAAGCGCCGACCTGACTATGCCAAAGCAAGGTATGGAAGCGCACCTCCATGTTGTTTTCTTTCGCGAACGCTACGATTCGATCCGCATTCCCCCAATTGAATTTACCTTCCGTAGGTTGAATCGCATCGGGCTTCATCACGTTCTCCGCAACAAGCCAGTTCACGTGCTTCTTGAGCATCTCTGCCTTTAGGCCCTCCATCTGGGCCGGCTCGATGGCAGCTCCGATCGGAAAATAATCAGCGAATGTCTCCGCAAGCGATGGAATATCCTGCTCGACCGATGGTTCCGGCGTCGGAGTTGGCTTCAATGTTGGAGCCGGAGTCGCTTCAATCGTGCTTGTAGGCTGGCCATCTTCAGGATTGACGCTGCCAGCAGGTGCTTCCGTTTGAAGCGCAGCCGTTTCATTCACTGTTTCCGCTTGATGCTTATTGAGAATAAGCACAGCAACAACTGCAATTAAGGTGACAGCAGCTATAATGCTGTATATTAGCTTGTTTCTTTTTTGACTCAATTCGTTTGCCCGCCTTTCATTCGTAATCTTGTTTTGCACTCCAAATCTCTAAGCAGCAATAAGCGCCCTGCGGGCGCTGGCCGAAGTAGCTGGCCCCCCAAGGCGCTATACATGCGTCAGTACTTTTCTTAACCGACGATTCCAGTACGCTCGATACTTTCGACGAAGTATCTTTGAACGAACAAATAAAGAATAACGAGCGGCAGAATCGCAAGCAAAATACCGGTATCCTGCACCATGCTCATGAAGAACGGGTCTTTGTTGGTCGTTGCGCCGCCTTCTAGCAAAATTTGCAAGTTGTAAGGAAGGGACGACAACTGCGTGGACATCACTTTGCTCGACGTCAGATAGGTTGTCGTGAAGAAACTATCATTCCACTGCCACACAAAGGAGAAGAGCAATACGGTAACAATGGACGGAATCGCATTCGGCAGCATGATACGAAGGAACGTCGAGCCAACGCCCGCCCCATCGATGTATGCCGCTTCCTCCACCTCCTTCGGAATACCACGGAAAAACTGCCGGAAGATGAAGATGTACAGCCCCGCCTTCAACGAATTCGCCGTAAGGGAAGTTAGAATAAACGGCCAGTAAGAATTAAGCAAATTCAAGGACTTTCCGCCGGTTAGCAGCGGGATCACGCCTAGAAGCGTAAAGTCCTTCAAGTTCATATAGATCGGAATTAGGATGGTCGTAGGCGGAACCAAGATGGTTAATATAACGCCAGCAAACAGCAGATTGCTTCCTTTGAACTTCAGCCTGGCGAACGCATAACCTGCGAACGCGCAGGATGCGGCGGTCATGATCGTCGTCATGCTAGATAGCACAAATGTATTTGCCAGCGTTTCCCAATAATCCATAATGGCGATCGCTTGCTTGAAATTGTCGAGCGTAAAGTGCTCTGGAATAAACACGACGATCGGCGAATACAGATCCGCCTTGTCTTTGATCGCCGTCGAAATTTTTTGAATAATGGGATACAAGATAACGAACGACAATCCGATGATCAGCACGAGCCGAACGATCGTCCACAGCCCTCGCTTCCAGCTTTCCAACGATAACAATCGGGCCAATATCAACGTTTTCACTCTCCTTCTATTCCTGGTAGAAGACCCGCTTGGATATGAAGTATGCACTAACTAATAGAATGATCATGATGACCAGGAAGTAGATCCACGCCATCGCCGAGCTAAGCCCGAAATTAAAGGTGGTAAAGCCGGTTTCTTTGATTAGCGTCGTCATGTTGTTCCTGGAGAAAGAGTCGATAATCGTATAAATGACGTTTACGAGTATGAGCGGACTGACCATCGGAAACGTAATTTTCCAAAATGCCTCATACCCGGTCGCCCCTTCGATTTTGGAGGCCTCATACAGCTGCGGCGAGATGGTCTGAATGCCAGCTAGGAAAATAAGAATTTGCACACCGGATTGACTGACGATCTGATAAATCCTTTCGACAGCATCCATCAAGTACAAGACAATATCCTCATTGACGCCTGATCTCACCATAATGTTCGCCAGCTCTAGCGTACCGCTCGAGAATACGCCCCCGTTCGCATTTTGTTCATTGATCGCTTGCACCAGACTTGATGCCTCCAAAGTCGCAATGACGCCGGAAGCAAGTATAACTGGAAGGAAAAAGATCGATCTTGCCAGTGCTCGCCCGACGAACTTTTGATTCAGCAGCACAGCCAGAAACAAGCTGAAAATAACGATAAGCGGAACGTTTACGACCATATTAACGACCGATTCCGTTAATATTCGATTAAAGCTCGTATTTACCGTGAGCGCTTCAATATAGTTCGCGAATCCGATATATTTCATAGTCATCCCGTTCGCATTGGCCTTAATCGAGCTTAAGCTGTATTGCAGTGAAGTCAATAAAGGAATAAAAAAGAAAAATAGAAATCCAAGCAGCCAGGGCAGCACGTACAGAAAGCCCCACAAAGCCTTCTGCTCGTTGTACGTTCTTGATCTGAATACCAGCTTCGTTATCGTTTTCAAGATTGCTCACCACCCGTCACATAACCCTCGGCCTCTATCGTCATCCCGTTTATTGTTGTTTTCGTCGCATTGTAGTTAACGATGACGTACGTCCCGCTTTCATACACGGTTTTGAACAGGCCTTCAGCTAGTTTCTCGTGCGCAACGATACGCTCATTCTGAACTTTACTCAGTACACCGTTCACTTCAGCATAAATATGTGCAGCCTGCTCCAGCCACTGTTCGTAATTGACTGCATATAGCTTGCTGAATTCCGTATCCTTAACCTTGTAATTCGGCTCGTGAATCCATTCGAAGTATACGCCGGAGCCGTACTCGAGACATTTCAGAATATATTGTCTTACATTCGTGTAGCTGGTCAAATTATAAGGCGAACCTGTATAATTGATATTTCCGCGAATCACCATTTGGAAAAATGGAATTTCTTGATCCTCGAGCTTATAGCGACTGTTCGTTAAAGGTGCGTTTGTAATATCTGATAAGTAAGGCAGTGTGTAAGCATTGCCGCCCTCGGCCAAAATATTCAAGTTTGCTTCACGAATTTTGTTCAGCGCCTGAGTAGAAATATCTTCTGACTCTGTACGGTCGATTTGTTTGTTTTTGCGGAAATCGCTATTCAACTTGTCGCCCATATCACGAAGCGAAATCCCGTCCGCATTGAAACCTTTCATGTCCTTTAGAATAGCATCCACGTAAGTGCCGACACGCCTCGGCGATACGACATAGGACGGGGACTTCGAGCGGTCTCGTCGCCCTAGCGCAAGGTCAAGAGGATAGAATGACGAAGGTACGCCACGCAGAGAACGCGATGCTTCCTCCTTCTCGTCGAATCCCTTCCCCGTATGCGCGGTTAGAATCGCTACGTCAGGATAGAGGTCTACGTCCTGCTCCTTCGCGAACAACGCCAAGCTGCGCAAGCCTTTTGCACCGCCAATCGCATGGTCTACCGACAGGTCATCGGGTACTTTATGATCGAGTCCGCCGTTGAACCAACCAGCATATCGARGCTTAATATTAGCGATGCCGAGCTTCTTCATTTCGCTAATCATTTCCTGCGTCTGCTTGAAAGTGGTAAGCGGCTCGAGCGTCATGTACGGGACGCCGACGAAATGCTTCTGTTTCGCAATGCTTCCCACGACCTGAACGTAGAACGGAAGCTCACTATCCCCGCTCCCCTTCTTCGGAGCCGGTAATCCGTCCTGGCGCTCCAAATATTCACGATAATACTCCGCCATGCCCTGATACGATGCTGACTCGCCCGTAAGGAAGGCATAACGCACCGTAAAATCACTTTTCATCGGATGTTCCTGGAATTTCGGCAATGTTCGCTCCGATCCGTTCGCCTGGAGCGTAAGCTCCCCTTTGTTCGTAACGTTGAAGGTCGGATAAACATAATTGTAGCTGTTCAATTTGCCGCTGATATCCGCATTGATCGTCGCAACAGGCGCGCCTTCTTCGATAATGCCAAGAAATGCGTTGCCGTCCCTGATCATGCCGAAAACCGGCAGCCTAACGGTTTGTTCGTTAACAGCGTTCTCGACCCTCTCCATTGCCTGGTCATTACCGTAAACCGCCTGCTGGTACGCAGGGTACTTCGTCTTGCCGTTATTGAACGAGATGAGAGCGCCGGAGCCGTCCGGAACGAAGATCGAGCCTTTCTCCTTACTCCCCGCTGCGCCAAAGAAGCTTAGCATTGAGACGCTGCTGACCGGATACTCGCTAGGAGACTGAACTTCCTGTGATGGGACCCTAACAACAAGACAGTCCGCATCGAGCTTATACTCGATGGAAGCGAGGAAAATTCTCGGTGCAGGCGAATCTTGCGAAAAATTCAGTTCAGCCATATCCTTCTCCAGATCCTCTTGCGTATAGCCGGCATCCTCGAATGCTTTGAACGCACGATCAAGCTGAAGACCATTCAGCGCTTGGTCATTCCGAGCATAGACCGCTTTATCCTCATTTTTTGTATACCCAATACGCAAAGCACGTTGACCTGCCTTATCCAGCTTGCCCGACAACTCATCAAAACGAGTCATACTTAACATGAGAGGCAGATCCATGGCAGATCTCTCGGCTTTACCAAATTTATAGGTTACTTTAACTCCGCTATCAATCGTTTCATATTTAACCTGTTCGTATGCAACGCTGTCCAGGAACGTATTAATCGAATTGACCTGTCCGAAGCTGTTATAGTAATCTATTTTCAATTGCGAGGACAGCAAACCCTTATTCACCCCGGTTGCGACAGGATCAGCCTCCGCTTCGAGGGGATTGCTATGCCATACTTCGCCTCCGCTTTTGTTAAGCACGGCAATAGCGCCCGTCTCCTCGTTGATGAACAGCCTAAGCCGCTCATTCTCGGCGATTCCCTTCATATCGGCGAGACGCGCATCCGTGAACGAAGCGTTAAGCGCCTTTCCTTGCACGAATGCCGCCTCTAGCTGCTGCGCGTCTTCCGCTTGGTTTGCGGTACCCGAGCTGGAACAGCCGGCGACCAGCAGTCCGGTTGCGAGAAACGCGGACAAGATGGCATTTCTGGCCATACGCATCTAACGTTCCTCCTTTCCTAATTCCTCAAGGTGATTTCTTGATATAAGATCGTGATGAAGGTAATAATTTGTTGAATCAAGCTAAAAAACAATAAGCAGAGAAACGCCATGAACCCAATGGCAATCAGCGAGAGCATAATCGTTACGATTGTTTTGCTTGGTGTGAATTGATGAACGGTCATATTTCCAACGAACAGAAGATATACCGACCATAGAACGGCAAAGCTGTTGCAGAAATAATAAAACGTTGTCTCTTGCATGGAAATGACATTGCTTAGCCAAATCCACGGGAAGTTGACAATAACCAAAGGCAGCAGTGCGAAGCAGGTGGATGTGAAGATATCCACGAATTTACCTTCACCATCCATTAGAGTCGTAAGCGACCAATTCGCTACACACCAGAATAAGACTGGTACGAGAACATAAGTGATCTCCATTAAGCTGTTCATGTATTCAGGATTGTAGATGTTAACTAGAAACCCGCTGTACTGGCTGCTTAGTACGTTAGTCAAGATAAGCATCAGCAGAATCCCGAACGACAAGATCAAGTTCAGCTTCTTGTTCTGTTCGTATTTCAGCTCCCAATAACCGTTAAAGGGATGCATGATAACATAAAATGGAAATTTAATGTACTCTTTATTCAAACGAAACGCCCCTCTTTCTAGCCCGCTTTTTCCGGTAGATCCTTACGATCAGGGTAACGGCGGCTAATCCGATGACAACCGTCATAACGGTGCTGAAGTTTGCTCTTAGCACTTCCTTGCGGTAAAGGAGAAACGCCTTGGAATAGTTGGGTTGATCAAGGCTTTGCTTGAAGTAACGCATCGCATCGTTGTAGTCGCCCTGCCTCAGAATCGCCTTGCCGATGCCGGAATAAGCGAAATCCAAATTCGTGTTCATATTAATAGTCTTCTCATAGAGCTGAAGCGCCTTGTCTTCCTCGCCCTTGTAATAGCTTCTGACTGCTGCATTCAACGTCCGGCCGTACTCCGTCGTCTGGAACAACGTCATTTCGCCGAACGCCTTGTCCAGAACGAGGAAATCGTCCCCAACCCGTTCAATAGCAACCGGCGTGTTGAACTCTCCGATCCGATTGCCCATGCCTCCGAACACGTACATGAATTGCCCGTCTCCGTTATAAGTGAAAATCCGACCTCTCTTCGAATCAAGAACCGAGTAGATTTCACTGTCCGTAATATCGACGTCTATAAGTCTGGAAGGTCCAAGATCGCTCGTAAAGTTAATATCGCCCTGTGGTTTGTAAAAACCGGTTCTTCGCAAAATATCATTGCCTTGGGCGTTCAGCTTACGAATGGTGTCGCCCGAATCACCGCTGGTCGCGTAAATGAAGCCTTCGTCATTAATGTCCATATTGGTAAACTCTGTTGGTGTGAACATCACCATTTGGCTGCGCTGCGCCTTCGTCGACAGCCGCTTCCAGAACAGCTCCACCGGATCTACCCAGACACGGTTCGCTCCGATGTAAGAAGTGAACGCACCCTCCGCGCTAAACTCCATTAGTCCGTCGAACACACCTATCGCCATGACATAGATGCGCTGCGCTTTATCCATGACGACCCGCACCGGTTGAAAATTGAAGTTGGCCGGCAGCAGATCGGATTCAGGCTTATCTACGATTTGCTCCAAACGGCCTTTCTCATCCAGATGAACGACTCGCTTGTTCCCCGTATCGGCGATCAGCAAATGCTTCTGGTCGGTTACGAAGATACCTTGAGGATTCAGAAACGTATCGTTTACTCCGGCGTTATTGAAGGTGTCGATGATTGCCTTCTGACGATAATCTTCGTCCAACACGACGATTCGGTTATTTCCTGAATCCAGCACATAGATTTCATTGTCTACCGTGACGTGCAGATCGCTTGGATCTTTAAACGCGCCTACACCGAGCGTAGTCCCGGTCATTAAAGTCGTCGCTTCATAGGCGGAAGGAGATACGACAGATTCTCCCCAAACCGAATAGTTGTAAGAATCGCCATCCGCCGCATAAGCAATCGATCCTCCCGCACTTATGCCGAATACGCAGCATATGGCCGCAAGGAGATAAGCCCTTAGTTTCGTTTTTCTCTTCAACATCGTGCAAGTCTCCTCTCTACTCTTTCATCCCGGAAGTCGCCATCGTCTGAATGACGCTGCTTTGCGAGATGACGAAGAGCGTGATCGGTACGACCATTAATATGAGCGCGACGGCCGCCCCAACGCCAGCGCGCGCGATACCGCCCTGCGTAATCTGTCCCAGTGCGTAATGAAGCGTCTTCAGGTTCTCACTGTAGATGAAACTGCCTCCATCGGTTCCCCATAGCATAGGAAACTGCAAAATCATAAGGGTTAGCCAAGCAGGCTTCACATTCGGCATCACGATGCTCCAATAGATCCGGTACTCGCTCGCTCCATCAATCTTGGCGGCTTCCAGCAATGCCGTCGGAAGCTGCTCCATGAATTGCTTCATTAGGAATAGGCCTAATGGAAAAGCGAGCGAAGGAACGATAATAGATGCATGCGTATTGATCCAGCCGAGCCAAGACATCACCATATAGTTTGGAATCGCTGTGACATGACCCGAGAACATCAGCGACAGAACCACGATCGAGAAAAGCGTCTTCGATCCGAGGAATTGATATTTAGCGAGCGGGTAAGCCGCGGCGGAAGCAAGCAAAATATGACCTACAGTTCCGATGAGAGTAATAAGCACTGTATTGGCAATGTAACGCGATAACGGTACCCATGAATTGCCCATCAAGGCGATCAGGTCATAGAAGTTATCCAATGTCGGATTATTAACGAAAAAACGCGGCGGAAAGATAAATAATTCGTCCAGCGGCTTGAAGGCGTTGTTCACTGCATAAAGCAGAGGCAGCACCATAAAAGCTCCGAACACGGCGAGAAACGCGAACAAGATGAAGCTAACCGTAAACGAACGGTTCAGGCGCTTCGTCGTCCGAAATACGGTCATCATTTTAACGACCAACGTTACTCACCTACCTTTCTGAGCAGTTTTTGCGTCAATTTGTTAGTCCCGATCATAATACCGAACAAAACGGTCGCAATCGCCGAGGCATAACCCATCTCGAATCGAATCGTGCCGTAATCCATCAGGTGGGTTACAATCGTGTGCGCCGCATAGTTGACGCTCGGGAAACCCGCGAGCGCGATCGTAATATCGGCCACCGCGAGAGATCCCGTAATTTGCAAAACGGCGCCGAACAGCAGCTGCGGCCTCATCGAAGGCAGCGTAATGAACCATAACTCCTGCCAGCGGTTTTTTATTCCGTCTACAACACCCGCTTCTATCAGCGTCCGATCAATCGTTTGCAGTCCTGCTATAAAGGCAAGGAAGCTTGTGCCTAAGCTGAGCCATAGCTGCACGATCATGACAATCATAAGAATGTATTTTTCATTAGTCAGCCATTGGATCGGCTCCAGAATAAATCCGAATTTAATCAGGAATCCGTTCAAATAACCATAGCGGTCGCCCGAAAATACAATCAGCCAGATAAAAAACACGTTTCCAGAAATCGCCGGCGCATAGAAGATCAAAGTCATAACCGCCCGTATCTTAGGTGACAGCTCGTTAATAACCCACGCAAAGAAAAAGCAGGCAATATAGCTGACCGGACCGGTAATGATTGCGAAGATGAATGTGTTCTTCAATGCAATCATGAAGATGTCGTCGTTCAGAAATAATCTGGAGTAATTCTGCCATCCGACAAACCGCGGAAATTCGAGCATGTTGAAGTAAAAAAAGCTAAGTATGAGCGAGAATACGACCGGAATAACCGTAAAGGTAAAGAAAATAAGCATGTATGGGCTCATCAGAAGGTAATAATGCTTATTTTTTTTCAATTCCGTCCATACATGGGACAACTTCGATTTTTTCTTCGGATGGATAAGATTAGATACGGCTTGACTGGTTGTTTCGGCTTGCAATGAACTCCACCCCCAAACAATTACGGTAAATTAAATTCTTTCCGCTTAATCTCGATTTCATCGTTAATGTAGAGCACATAATCGTTAAGCGCTTCCCTAGAATTCTCGTTCGCGTTGACGACTCTGCGGAAGGCGTTGTCCAGATGTCGGCCGGTGAAATAACCGCCCGGCACTTGAGGTATGCCTTCAACCCACTCCCACTGACTGGACAGATTGTTGTAATCCTTGATTGGCCAAGGCAATTCTGCAAGTGCTTCTACGTTAGCAGTTGGATAACGTGCAGCTTCGCCCATTAAACCTTCCATCTCTCTACCGTAAGCAATTTGCGTATCCTTGCTGGTCCACCATTTCATAAATTCCCAGGACGCTTCCTTATTATCGGCATTCTCCATCATCATAACGCCAGTCGTATGACTAGCTACCGCATGATTAACGGTTCCGTTATCTTGCTCCGTACCAGGAACGAGCGTGAACTCCCACAGCCCTTTAATCTCAGGCGCGAGCACCGTCAGCATGTTATATGTTGTATAGTCCACAATGCCGATTGGCATCTCGCCCGTACGGAATCGGTTCGGGAAGTCTGCCAGTACCGGGAATTTGTAGTTCGTATAAAATTGCGTCCACTTCTTAAACATTTCCATAGATAAATCCGTATCAAGCGCACTCTTCTTATCGTCATCACGATAGAATTCGCCGCCATTCTGATAAAGCAGCATAGAGAAGGTCGCATTCGGTACGAGACTTGCGTTCGTAGCCTCGATTGGCAGCCAAAACTCCATGTTGTGCTTCTGGAGGACGGAAATCATGTTGTAAATATCCTGCCATGTCTTAGGCGGCGCAAGCCCCAGCTCCTCAAGAATATCCTTCCGATAGAACAGCATCGGGAACGACTGCTGCTCAGGCAGTGCATAGACGCCTTGATCGTACTTGTAAGGCGTAAGTCCACTGTCATGGAAACGCGAGGCTACTTCATCGAAATCACTAAACTGAGTCAAGTCTGTCGCAGCATCCCGCATCGCATAGTTCACGGGGATGTCCTCACCGATTTGCATGGCAACGTCAGGTCCCTCGTCTGCCAGTGTTGCCGGAAGCAAGATGTTCCCCGGTACAAGCCTTAAATCAACCGCGATATTCGACTCCGGCGTGAAGGAATCGTCGATTAAGCTCTTAAGCACCTGTGCTTGATCCCGTCCCGTTGTAATCCACACCGTTATTTTACGGTCCTGCTCTCCTCCCGTATTGCCGATGCTGTCATAGTCCTCGGTATAAGAAGCAAAGTACGCACCAAGCTCATGCTTCATCTCTTGAAAAAAAGTCGCTCCCGCTCTCGGAAGCTTCTTGTCTGGAGAGGACACAATGAGATAATCCAGCTTAATCGGTTGCTCGCGAACTGTGAGAATCCACGTGCCTAATCCCCCGACATTCGTTTTAAATGCGGTTAAGCGATTGCCAACCGTTTCCGGATTTTTAATCATTTCCTTTAATTGACCAACCATGGTATGAAGAACGGCTACTTTGTCGCTCCGCTCTCCTGTCGATTTCTCTAAATAATCGGCTACGTTCTGTATGATTACGGCTTGCTCTTCGAATGTCTTAACCATGTCCGGTATCCGCTTCCCTAATTGGTAATCACGGAACGGATCGGGCGTATTTGACGTAATCATCAATATTTTCCGATACATCTCATTAAGCTGCAGCACGCTGGATTCAATCGTTCGAATGAGCGGGGCGATATCGCCGAGTGAAACTTCCATTCGAATGCGATGCGTTCCCTTGGACAAATGGAACAAATACGGCTCTTCTTCATCGCCCAGTACGTTCATCTCCCAATCCATGTTGAAATTAAAGCGCAAGCGCTTCATCTCCAGGAAAGGAGTCTCTCCGTCAATCGTCAGGCTTCGAGTGGCGTATATGCCGCGCAGCGTATCCTGCTTTTGCTTTAACGCGATCTGATATAAGCCGTCTTCCGGGGCCTCAAACTCCCACTCGATCCACTGTCCAGGAAGCTTCCAGTTTGTTCCGCCGATCGTATTGATTCGAAGCTTCGACACATTGTAAGGGACGACCGTCGGACTCGACCGGTCCGCCAGCGGATATAACGTAGGAGATGATTTGGCGACCGCGTCCTCCGCTTGGATTTCAAGGTATTGATCCGATACTGCCTTGATTCCTTTGGTCTCATACTCTTTCTTCATATCCTCATACGAATACAAAACTGGTTCCTGATACAGCTCAATATAATCAATCGCCATCGGTTCCCTTAAGGCCGTCAAGGAAAACGATTGCTGCCCGCTCTCAAAGTAAAAGGAGTAAGGCTCGTCATAATATCCATTTCGATCCGTGAAAATTCCGATTTGCCATGCTGGTTTTTCTACCTGCCTTGGCCTGATTTCATTGCCGCGATCGTCACGCTCGATTTCGTCCTGTCGATTTCCCCAAACGCGATCGAATAATAAAATATCCGCTCCCTTAAAAGGGACTTTTTCGTTAATGGCAAACTGCCTTTCGATCGCAGAGCTTTTTCCCTCGATCGGCAAATAATGAATCCTTATGTTGTACAGACCCGCTTGTTTTACCAGTACATCCCACACAATGGAGCCGTTATCCGGAGTGACAACCGCCTTGCCGGACAGTCCTTCTAAATCGCCCGCTATGTCGAACCCTTCTCCAGTCGTTCCCGAGAACTTCTCGCCCTCTATTCGGATGACTTCTTCCGGCCGACCAGCATTTATGTGGCTAGTCAAATACGCATCATAACTGTCTTCTCCTGCTGATGCCGTAACAGCGTCGAAATCTCCCATGGCCATTACGCGTCTGCTATCCTTCGAATCTGAAGGGTAGAAAGCCCATATAGAAGTTGCCACTACGGTGAGAACGAGTATAATTGCGATGTAGTTCTTCTTTCTGAAGTTCAACTTTTCTCCCTCCTGCAGTAAGAAGTTAAATTCAACAACAGTCCCCATTAGAAATAGTTCTAAAATGGGGACTGTCTCTCACCCTTTATTACATGTTAAGAACCATACACCGCATCAATTGCCGCTTGGAATACCGGTTTATACTTCTCGACAACTGTAGATACCGATACCCCGCTGTTGATCTCTCCGACAAAGTCCCAGAACTTCAAAGCATCGCCGTACGTGCCATGGTCGAATACGATCATGCCAGATCCAACTAGCTTGGCGTTGTTAATGTCATCCTCGTTCGCAAAACTGCTTTCAAGGGACGCCTGACCCGGATAGTCGTATTCGGAGTCGATATCGTTGATTTTTTCCCAAATGTAAAGCAGCTGTTCTGGATGCTCCACTGCCTTTGGAATTGTTATTGCTTGGTAGGCGCCTTCGCCGGAATGATATTCCGTTGCGCTTGGTCCTTTAGGGAACGGTACGAAGCCGATATCCGCATCCGGCATATCAGTTTTGAAGCCATTCAGTTCATAAATGGCACCAGCATACATGAGCGTATTTCCTTGACGGAAAAACTGTCCAGGCTCCGTCCAATCTCCACCCTCAGTCGGTCTGTACACTTGTTCGGTTGCGAGTTTCGACAAGAAATTCAATGTTTCCTGCGTTGCTGGATCATCCAGGTTTTGCTTGTCACCTTTCGTCAGGTGAGCACCGTTCGAATACATCGCATGCTCGACAACTTGAGAATTTGCAAGCCCCCAAGTATCCAGCTTGCCGTCGTTGTTTGTATCTTTATTGGCTTCTTTCGCTGCTTGAACAAATGTATCCCAATTCCAGTTGTCTTCGTTCACATAATCTTGAAGCGCCTTGATGCCAAGCTGATTCAAGAGAGTCCGATTGTAGAAAATGCCTTGAATCAGGTTGCCCTGGTCTTCTGTGAACGCATAGCCTTTGCCCTCATAAGCAAAGAATTCGTTTGTCGCCTTTTGATTGAACACTTTCGTGTTTTTCGTATACTCGTCGACCGGCCATAGCAAATCTTGCTTAACCAATGTCGGGATCGTATAGTTTCTTCCCAAACGGACGATATCGCCAAGCGGTTCGCCCGCAAGCAAGGATGCTGTTACTTTTTGTTGATATTCGCCGAAGTCGACCGCTACGTATTCCATTTTGAAGTTATGCTTCTTCATCAGTTCATCGAGGTTTTTCTTGCGTTGTATGTTATCCGGATTGTCTTCTTTTATCGCCATATCCCACCAGGCAACGACTTTGATCGTTCTTCCACCCATGTCGAAGTCCATCTCGGGCGAGCTGTATAACTCTTCTTCTCCGTCGCCCTCAGGAACGGTCGTCTCCGTGCCCGCATTGCCCGAGCCATTTTTCGAGCCGCCGTTTGTTCCGTTGTTCTTGCTGTTGCCCGAACCGCTGCTGCATGCAGAAAGAACGAGAACGAGCGCGCATAACAAAACCATTAATTTACGAATCTTCATTGCGAATCCCCCTTAACATATTGAACTACATCGAAAGTGTAGCGCTTTCATAAGGCAAGCAACAACCTGTTGAATATCAGGTTTATTACCCGTCATATTCTAGATTGGAAATCATTTACTTTCGCCAAAAGCCGATTTTTTTTCAACAAGTAAAAACCTGCGGGCAATGCAAAGAAAAGCACGTTGTATCCACTGCCCCCAATTTACATAATTAAAGCGTAGACTTATCTCCCGTCAGGGAAACCCCTAAGTACAAGTATAAGAATGTAAAGCATCTGTTGATTTACTGTGCTTATATTTCACAGCGAAACGTTAGCTTTTACAGCCAAATACGGCGGTAGACGTTTACGCTCAAGCAAATGCAATTGGGAGGTAACCATCGTGTATAAAGTGCTGCTTGTCGACTATGACTCCACATCGTCGATGGAGATGTTGCAACATATGCCAGAGTGGAATGGAATTGGATTTGAATTGGACGCTTATGCGAACAGCTCTGCGGACGCTATCGAATTTCTCGATCGAAACTATTTTTCGCTCATCCTGGTCGGCATGAACGGCTCTCACCATGACGCCTTGTTTCTTTGTGATTACATTCGCCGGAAGAGCCGCGTACCGCTCGTCTTGATAGGCGGAAGCAACGACTTCCAGCTTGCCCGAAAGGCTCTCTATTACCAAGTAAACGATTATTTGCCAGACCCTGTTTCTTCTGTTGAACTGACTTCATGTCTTCTGACCGTCAAAGGCGAGCTTGATTGTGTAAACGATAAAAATAAAGCGCTATCATGGACGCCTGTGGAAAATGATGCCCAGCCTCAGCCTAATATCATCGAGAGGGTCAAGGAATATGTCGATGAATCGCTGCATCAAAATATTACCTTGAAGCAAATTTCCAACAGTCTGCATTTCAATTGCTCGTATTTAGGTCAAAAATTCAAGTATCAGGAAAATATGACCTTCAATGAATATTTGCTGCAGCAGCGCATGGAGAAAGCAAAGCTGCTGCTTGAGAATACGGACATGAAGGTGTACGAAATCGCGAATGAGATCGGATATTCGGAGATGGATTGGTTCTATAAAAAGTTCAAAGCGTATACCGGTGTAAGTGCTAACGAATATCGTAAGTTGTTTTCCATTATCGCGTAACCGCTTACATTTTTGCTTGGCGGATTCGTCTGACATTTCTAGCAAAAAAACCTCATCCTCGCCTAATAGCGGGAAATGAGGTTTTTGCTTTTGTATAGGAGGTTTCCCAATCACGTCATAATCTTTAAGATTGCTGCTACGTTAACTTTCCGTGCGTTCCTAACGCGGATAGAGGACAATGCGTCCATCCTCCATTTCTACCCGCACCTTGTTGATTTCTTTGAATCCTTCCGTGTCTAGGAAACCGGAAGGAATTTGCAACCGACCCGCTTTATCCAGCACCGCATATTCCGTGTGGCTCTCCGCCTCCAGCATGGCGCTTTCGGCATCCAACATGGCCAGCTCATCAGCGTAAGAGACTTTACGAATCATCTCTGCCGACGTTTTGCCATCCCGAATCTGAACGACCCGGTCCACCTTGCGGGCCAATTCCGGATCATGCGTTACAATTACGATCGTAATTCCGATCGATCGATTAAGCGCTCGGAACAAATCGAGTACTTGATTCGATGTGTTCGTATCGAGGGATCCTGTTGGCTCATCGGCGAGCAGCAGCTTCGGATCGTTGGCAAGCGCAATCGCGATCGCCACCCGCTGCTGTTCACCGCCAGACAGCTCATTCAGCCTGTTCTTCATCCGGTGGCCAAGCCCCACCGCCTCCAGCAGCTCCATAGCCCGAGCCCGCCGGTGCTTGCCGCGAAGCAGCATCGGAAGCTCCACATTAGCAAGCGCCGTTAAATAAGGAATTAGATTACGCGCATTGTTTTGCCATACAAAACCGACTGTATCGCGCTTATAGTCTACCAGTTCCTTTTCTCCAAACTTCAGCAGGTCTTTGCCGTCCACATAAAGTTTGCCGGCCGACGGCTTGTCAAGTCCCCCCAGCATATTCAGGAGAGTCGACTTGCCGCTGCCTGAATTGCCGATAATCGCCATTAGCTCGCCGGCCTCGACCTGTAGATCCAGACCTTGCAGAGCGAACACCTCAAGATCCGCCATTTTGTAAATTTTGACGAGTCCTTCACTTCTAATCATCGTTTACTCCTCTCCAAGCTTGAGTGCTTGTGCAATCCGGATTCTCGACAAGCGGTAACCGAGAATAAGCAAACCCAGGGTCAGCGTAATACCGACGATGCTGTACAACTGCAAATAATCACTGAGCCGCTGAATCATTTCAAAAGGCGGCACTTGATCCTTCGTTGCGAAGGACATCTCGAAGAGCGGTACGAAGAGCTCGCTTATCGAATTGCCGATGAAAACGCCCAGAACAACTGCCGCTCCCGAAGTCAGCAATTGTTCGCTGACGAGCATGCCGATAATTTRTCTGAACCGAATACCCATTGCCCCGAGCACGCCGTATTGAAGTGTTCTGCCTGATAACGTGAGCACCCAGAACAGCAAGAAGCCGAAGAAACTGATGAGCATGGAGATAACAAATCCGAGCGTCATAACGCCATTGATTGCGAGTCTGAACGGATCGTTTTTTGATTCAATCAGCTCTTGCGTGGCATCCTGAAGCTGGATGATTCGCAGCTTCTTCTCCGCCAGTTGGTCGTAGACGAATTGGCTTGTAACGCCATCCTTCAGTTTCAGCCATACTTCGTATGGCTCTACAGCAAGTCTCTTCTGAATTGTTCCGAGATGGCCTACGATCAAGTTGGGCTGAACCGCTTTTTCATTATCCTTGCTGCCCGTAGGAAGAGGATTCCAGCTTGGCCAATAGTCGATAATGCCATAGACGACGAATTGCGCCTGATCGAGCCCGTCCCAGGACAAGCTGATAGTATCGCCTGGCTTTACTTTTGCCTTCTTCGCGATTGAACGAGAGATCAGTACCGCCTTCGTATTAGGCGCGAGGAGATTAAGGTAGCCGTTAATGGGATAGTCAAGCAGCCCATCCTTCATCCATGTCGTCTGGCCGAAGTTCATCGTGTCGATGCCAAAGAGCGTCGTCGCTCCGCTTGCCCCACTGGCAGGCGTGACGAAGCGCGCATTCTCTTTCTTAAATACTTTAGCGCTCGCCTCAATGCCTTCCAGCTCTTCGAACGGCTGAAACGGCGGCTCGATGTAATTTACCCGGCTCGAGCTGGACGGTGTCGGTTCGGTCAGTGTTTGAGAGGCCGACGACATATAGGTTGAGGGACGCGCATCGCTTTCCCAGCGGGTCATAATCGACATATCCGCTCCGATGGCGTACTGAATCTTGCTCTCCATGTTGTCGTTTATGGTTCGGGCCGCATTCGCGCTAAAGAGTCCTGTCGCAACGGTCATGATCAGAAACAGCTTGATCGTCTGATATTGACCGGACGATCGGCTAATCTGTATTAGCGTGTTGTACAGCGCTGGCGACCACCATCTGCGGCCTGCCCAATAGATCAGACGTATGAACCACGGATAAACCCGCAGCAGCAGCAAGCCGCCCCCGAGAGCAAAAAGCGAAGGCATCAGAAACAGCATCGGATCGAGCTGGAAAGCATCCGAATCAAGCCCTAACCGCTGCAAATCCTCCTGCCGTTTGTTGAAATTATAGAGCAAATACATAGCAACGCCGACGAGGATAAAATCAAGTCCAGTCTTATGCCAAAACGTCAGCTTGTTATGGCGGGCATTCTGCTGCTTATGACTGACGATGCTGACTCTGGTCGCCATGAAAGCCGGTATGAGAGTCAAAACCAATGCGGCAGCTACCGCTGCACCTGACATCAAGTAAGCGCTGCTGGTCAGACTGACCTCAAGGGCCGAACGATCGACGAACTCTAGGAAACCGTTCGAGGCGCCTAATACTTTAGTGAACAGAATGCCGAGAAAAGGTCCAACCGCAAGTGCGCTAACGCCAAGAAATAGGCTTTCGAATGTATAGGCCGTCATAATCTGCAGACGACTTGCCCCTCTGCTGCGCAGGACGGAAATCTCCGTCTTCTGCCGTTCAATAATAAGATTGGCGGCCATGTAGAGATAAAAGGCGAGCATCAGCATGACCGGCGAATAAAGAGACAGCATCATGATATCAAGCTTCTCTTGCTTTCCTTGATAGGCATCCACAGTCGATGTGGCAGGGATATTGACTTCGTCGACGCCGATGCGACCACGGAAATATCGCCTGATGTCCTTGTCGGCCTGTACGAATGCATCAATCGAATCGATCGTTAACTTCTCGTAATCAAGCGCCACGCGCCAATCGAGGCTCGCGAGCTTCGTCTTGCCTCCAATTATAAAATCGCTCTCGAATTGATCGAATGGAATAATAAAACCATCGCTGTCCTCTGAAGCGAGATAAGGCAAATAAGGATCAGCAGTCGGATCCGTCTCCATGATCCCTACCGCGATAAAGCGGAACTTCATTTTGTCCGGCGCTTCCGCGATCAATTCATCCCCGAGATCACGCTTCGTCGCAATAAGGAACTTCTGCGTAACGAGAGCCTCGTAAATGCCGTCCGTGCGTACGGCTGGCATCACGCCGTCGATCAGGCGAACGCGCTTCTCAAGACCGGATAGCGACTTGATGCTGCCCGCCGCCTTTTGCGACTGCTTCTCCTGATCCGTAGCATCCGCTCCGTACACCTTCATTCGCTGCGTGAAGCGTTGTTGATAAGCGGATAAAGCTTCAAGTCCCGCTCTTCCCGGTATCGTTTGCACGAATCGGTCAGCCCGCCTGATGGCCTCTACTGTCTTCTCGTCCACGGTCGACGAGGAAACTGTCGTTCCGATGCGAATATATCCCGGATACACGCCTTCTTGAAGCTGCACCGATTGAAGCTCCTTCTGCAGCGTCTGCTGCAATATGGCTTCGGAGTAAAGCGGCATGGAGCTGAACAAAGCCACGCACACCGTAAGGCCGATCCAAAGGTTCAACTGCAGCCACTTGTTGTTTGCCATCTTTCGAAGGATCATCGTCCATAAGGCCATACGTACACCCCATCCCAGCGCCGGATACATTGCTGTACCCGGTCTTCATTGTTAGTTAGTTGTTCAAGATGACCTTCTGGCCTTCCTCGAGTCCCTTAATGATTTCGGCCTCCGTCGGCGTTATCAGCCCCACCTCAACGTCGACCTCCTTGCGTCGCTCGCCTTCCGCCACCTGTACGTAATAGCGCCCCATGTAAGAACGAATGGCCGAGCGAGGCAGGATGATGACGTTCTCGCGCTTCTGAAGCTCGATCGTCAGCTCGGCGCTATCTCCGATTTGGATACCTGCCGGGGCCTTATCCAWGCTCATGTAGAGCGTTACAGCATTGCGCTCTGCTTTGGATCCATCCGTTCCGATAGGAACAGTCGAAGGAGATTGCAGCACTTTGCCCGTATACGCCTTTCCCTTGTATTTCAAATTGACCGGCATTCCTGCTTCGACCGGCTGTACCTCCTTCATGTCTGCTGCAACATACGTAAGCTGAATGCGGGACGTATCCGCAATCGATACGATAGCCTGGTAGGCGTTCACAAAGTCGCCCGCATTCAGCGTCTCCACGAACGTCACCGTTCCGGATAGGGTCGCATAAAGACGTGATTTGGCAAGACGCTTCTCCATCGACTGAAGCGATATTTTCTCGCGTTCGAGATCGATTTCGCGCAAACGCAAGTCAGTGGTCGACGCGCCGTCAAGATACGCTTGCTTGAACAGCAGCTCTGCTCGTTCCACGTTAAGCCGTTGAAGGCTAACCTGAAGCTCAAGATCACCGGTTTCCTGCTCCACGAGCAGATCGCCAGCGTGAACTTCCTGCCCGGCGCTTACCTTGATTGCTTTGAGCCGGCCTCCCGATTCCTTGAATGACAAGTTCTCCGCGCTCGAGGAAACGAAATGAGCCGTTCCTTTCAGATACGTCTGAATCGATCCGCGGCTTGCTTCTACGATATCCAATTGCTCCTGCGCCGGCTGAACAAGCGGCGGCTGCAAAGCAGATTGCTCTGCAGGGAGAAGGCCGCATCCGGACAGCGCTAGCATCAATGCCAACGCCACTGCCGATCGGCGCACGCCTGAAAGCAGCGGTCCGCCTCCCTTATTCGATGTTCGTTTGCGATACAATTCTTCCATCCTCCAATGAAATGACATGATCGACAAGCTCCATAATGCCCGGGTCATGCGTGGTCAGAACGACCGTCATACCAGAACGATTAACGAGCTCCCGGAATACTCTCATTACTTGAAAGCCCATTCGACTATCGAGCTCCGCCGTCGGCTCGTCCGCGATGAGCAGCACAGGCTCGTGGGCAATTGCCCTTGCGATCGCCACGCGCTGCTGCTCTCCTCCTGAGAGCTCGGCCGGCCGGTGCTTCATTCTTTCCTTCATTCCAACCTGCTCCAATGCCCGTTCCGCCGCCTCCCGATTGCCCTTAAACGGCGTGCCCGCAACGCGCAGGCCGAATTCCACGTTCTCGTATGCATTCATGAGCGGAATAAGTCCAAATGACTGGAAGACGAGGCCGATTTCTTTGCGCCTCAGAGCACTTCTCTCTTTTCCGGGCATACGCGTAATTTCTCTGTCTCGGAAAAACACTTGCCCTTCCGTTGGCTCGTCAAGCGCGCTGAGCATATTCAGCAAAGTCGTCTTGCCTGAACCGGACCTGCCCTTAAGCGCAACCATCGATCCGGCCRGTATAGCCAAATGAACATCCGATAACGCGGTGACGGCGCCGCTGCCTCTACCGAATACACGCTTAAGGCCGACCGCCTTCAGAATCATCCCGCCGATTGCTTCTCCCGGCAATTCTAACTTCGCCAATACCGCTAACCTCCTCATTTTTCCCCGTTATTACTATTTATTTTAACGCTTTCATTTCTGTAGAAGTACCTGTTCATTTCTTGTTCGTTTACCCTATAAACGATAGCTTTGGTCTCGATTAACAACTAAAAAACAACAAATTGAACCCTAAATCGCAAGCTAAGGCCTTTTTTCAATTGAACTATATAAGTTGAACTAAAGTTTCTCGTTTTGGTCGCTGCGCGAGAAGATCATTCTTACGATCGCGGTTGTAACCAGATTTTTTGATTGACTAAGTCATTTAAAGGTAAAAATCCGGCTACAAAGGCGAACACTTCGTTTCTCCAGAACGATCTTCTCGCTGCGCTTAAACTGTATTTCTTTAGTTCAACCAATATAGGAACTCCACTAACAACAAAACCTCTACTTTACATCAAAGAAAAGACTCGCAGCGAAGAGGCTGCAAGTCTTTTTCTGTTCAATTCAATTATTTAGAAAACTGCCATGCACGAAATGTGAACAAATCCGTATCGGCCTTGCCTTTGAACACAAAATACAGATCGTGAATGCCTACGGCGCCTTCAACCACCGTATTTATTTCTGTCCAGCCTGTCGATCCGTCTGCCTGTGGAACAGCAAGCGTACCTATCAAATCGCCATCCGGACTGTCCAAACGAAGCTCTATGACGGCAGCCTCGCTTCCGCCTGCTATGAACGCCGAAAACGTAGAGGCGCCCGCGCCGAAGTCCACGCCTGACACAGCTGTCCAATCGCCGTTGTGAATAGCTCCGATTGCAACCTCTTCTACCGTCGTTCCGTTATCGTCCATCTTATGAGGCAACGCATCAATGCCTGCGCTCCAAGCAAGCGTTCCCGCCTCCACTCGCACGAACGGGTTAAGCTTATCGAGCTGCGGTACGCCTTTCAAATCCGCTTCAATTTCTAGAATCGAGCCGTCCGCGCCGAAGTTCACTTTGTTCAAATGCGTCGATCGATAGCCTTTCGGTACACCCATCGCCTTTGATAATGTCTGCGCATGATACGCAATGTACCATTCGTCCTGGAATTGGAACATCGCATGGTGATTATTGCCGCCCACGCCGAAGAAGTGGCTGGGATTTTTCAGAATGGTCCCTTGGTATGTCCATGGCCCCATAGGATGATCGCTTGTCATGTAAGCGATTTCCCCTGCAGGCGGACTCCCTTCTGGACGAATACCGTCATAGAAATTCGAGCAGTACGTGTAATAATAAGTGCCTCCTGCTTTATTGATCCCGGCATCCTCGAACATGAATGGCGCTGGAATGACAGCGGCTTCGCCGACGACGCTGATCATGTCGTCACCTAGCTGCATAACGCGAGCCGTATCCGGCTTCTCCTCTTTGCCCTCTGGGATACCACCGCCGAAGTAGATGTAGCCCTTGCCGTCATCATCGACCAGCACGGCCGGATCGAACAGCCATGTCACGCCTTCTGCGGCCGGCGCCGATCTCGAAATTAACGGCTTGCCGATCGGATCGATCCAAGGTCCCGTCGGGCTGTCGCTCGTCAGCACGCCAATGCCACTGGCGTTATTCGCGAAGTAAAGGAAGAACTTATCCTTGCCGTCAATTACCTTATGCGCCGCTGCCGGCGCCCAGGATTGCGTCGCCCACTTCGCCTCCCCGTCTAGACCAGCGGCAACTACGAAACCATGATCCGTCCAGTTCATTAAGTCCGAGGAGGAAACGATCGACAGCCGCTTGATTGATCCGTAAGAGTTATCCTTCACCTCTCCAGCGGAGTCGTATTCTAGTACGTCGTAGGTATTGTAAATATAAACACGGCCATTAAATACGAGAGCATAAGGATCTGCGCCGAATTTATGGGATACGAGAGGATTGCCGTTCTGCGGAAGCTTCCCGACCGCGCTGGCAGGCGGCTCATAGCTCAGCTTCGAGGTTGCCTGGTTAACGTCATATGCCGTGTTATTATGATTGGATTCCAAGATTTCCAGACTGCTTACCTTCAATTCATCTTTCATTTTCACAATCAACTCCCGCTTTTGTTTTAATGTAATCGTAGCCAGCGCTTTGCTGCCGTCAAGATTCGTGAATGAAACCTTGGAACCGTCGTCATTGCTGATCCAAAGCTCCAATCCTTCATCGGAAGGCTTTAAGGCGACATTTGCCGCCGAAACATTATTGAGGTTCAGAACGATCGAACCGACTTCGAATGCAACCGGAATGTGAAGCAAGGCGCGAATTTGTACAACCTCAGCCCCGATCGGGAAATCATCCATGAGTAAATCCACTTCATATGTGCTATCCCTCTTCTTGCTAAGTTCTACCGTCTCTTCCTTCAGATAAGCCGACAGCTTCACATCAGGCCGCTGCTCCGATTCATTCCGGTTAGCCTGCAATTGKCTGAGAAGGAATATCGCTGTGGCGGTCACTGCAAGGGCGGCAATGAGTCCAAAGCGCATCTTGCTTGTCAAAAAGCTTTCACCTCTTTCCCTATTATTGAACATAGTAAGGTTAACCTCGGCAAGGAACAACCCGCCAAGTTCTCAGTCATTACCCGTCAATTTCTAGTTGTTATGCAGATGAATCCGATCAGAATGCAAAATCGCAATTCAAGCAGCACTGCCAACTAACATCCCTTGGTCAAAAAACTATTGCAGGTTCCATTTGTTTCGATATTCGGAAGGTGACATTTGCTCCAGCTTATCGAATTGAGTGATGAAATAATCGGAATTGTTAAACCCGACACGCTCTGCCACCTCGTATATGCGCAAGTCCTTAATCCTCAACAATTTTTTCGCTTCTGTAATTCTCACCTGCTGCAGATATTCATTAAAGTACACACCGTATTTTTTTTTGAAGAGCTGTCCTAAATAAGCCGGATTCAAATAGAATTGACCAGCAATGATTTTCAAACTAATATTTTTGCTGTAATTTTGGTCAATGTACGTTTTGATTTTGTGAATTCTCCCCTTCCCGTAGGTTCTGTATAGCATGTTGATCAAATCGCTTGCTTCGAAAACGAAAGCGTTAAGCAGCCGTTTGATCTCGTCTAACGTGACATTATAATCATACCAATTTATAATTGGCTCAAAGGACGTCAGCTCGGTTTCATCACCTTCCATGCTTCTAATCGATATACTAATCAATAGCACGCAATGTACGATGCTTGTTTGAATCGCCTCGGGCGAGAAACGTTTCTCGCGAAATTCAGAAAATATCCGATTAACGACCAGTTTGATTTCATATGAATCATTCTCCTCTACTGCCTCTACCAACTTCCGATATAGGTCGTCGTCTAATTGTCCGTAAACCAATGTTGTTTCTTTCACTTCGCTATATGCAATGAAACACTCGGCGCTTCTGTAATACTTGCTAGTTACTGCTTTCTTGGCGCTTGCATACGATTCCTTGATCTTATCCAATTGCTTGACCGTTGTTCCCGCGTATGCGCGATACGGAAGCCCATAGCGATGTTCGAGCCGCATTAATAAAAGCTCCATAAACGTCTTTATGCTTCCTCCAACGCCAGCAAGATACATGGAGGGAACGATCAACCCATAGGTTCTTCCGTGCTCGTATATAAACGGCTCTGACGCCCTTGGGACGATTTGCTGTATCGCATCCCGAATGTCTGCCCGAATTTTCTCCTCTAACGGAAGCTTCCTTCCGCTCCAAGGATGAACGTTATTCAGCTCAATTAACGTGTATGTAAACGCCTCTGATCCGATCGCCATTTCCAGCACTATGCTTTCCTCTTTCGCCGTCCCCGTCGATTCTCCCCTGATCAATGTTTCGATCTGCTTCTGGTTGTTCAGCATGCGTTTACGCACTTGAAGCTGTTTTTTCTTCTCCAGCTTGTCGTGCAGCTTCACAAGTGCACAAACAAAGTCATCTTCTTCGATAGGCTTAAGCATATAATCCAATACGCCCAAACGAACGGCCTGCTGCGCATAACAGAAATCGGTATGCCTGCTTATAATAACGAACTCGGTATCGAGCTTCTCCTCCTCCGCAGCTTGGATTAAGGCAAGACCGTCGAGTACGGGCATTCGGATATCAGTGATGACAAGATCGGGTTTTTTATCTCTAATCATGGCAAGCGCGTCCTTGCCATTAGCCGCTTCACCGATCACTTGATAACCGTTGCCCTCCCAATCTATCATTCCTATAAAGTCTTTGCGGAAAAATAGTTCGTCGTCGACAATAATAACGCTATGCATGAGGCAGCYCTCTCTCTTCGAAAATTGAAAAGTGCTATATTTTTTAAAGTAAACGCTATAATTCCTTAAGCATCGACCATGTTATGATAGGTTCAAAAAAATGTAATGTGGAGGTTGCGACAATGTCAGACTCAAACCAAGGTGCTTTCCATACAGGCAGCTACAGAAATCTATTCAAGGAACTTGGGTATTCCTTTCAGGAAATCGAAAGCAAGCTGGAGCAGGCTTGGAACGAACTGTTCTATGGCAGCCCTGAAATGCGCATCTATTACCCTTTGGGCGACGACAAAGGGTATCTTCTAGATACCGGCAATCTGGATGTACGCTCAGAAGGCATGTCTTACGGCATGATGATGGCGGTGCAAATGAACAAAAAAGATGAATTCGACAGGCTATGGAACTATGCGAAGACGTTCATGCAGCATAAGGACGGGCGTTACAAGCATTACTTCGCGTGGCACTGCAAGCCGGACGGCTCTCGTATTTCTCAAGGTCCAGCACCCGACGGGGAAGAATTTTTCGCCATGGCCTTAATTTTCGCCTCGAACCGCTGGGGTAACGGGCCAGTGCCGTTTGATTATTCCGAGCAAGCCAAAACAATTCTGCGCGCATGCATCCATCAGGGAGAGAACGGCGAAGGCGACCCAATGTGGGATCCAGCAACGAAGCTGATTAAATTCATACCTGAATCGCCGTTTAGCGATCCCTCCTATCATCTTCCGCACTTCTATGAATTGTTCGCGATTCATGCCGATGAACAGGACAGGCCGTTCTGGAGAGATGCCGCTGAAGCGAGTCGCGCTTACCTGCATGCCGCCTGCCATCCGGAAACGGGACTCTCCCCCGAATACGCGAACTATGACGGAACACCTGCGGTACCTCAGCGGCACGGCGACTTTCGGCATTTTTTCAGTGACGCTTACCGCGTAGCGGCGAATATCGGACTTGACTATGAATGGTTCCGCAAGGACCCATGGCAAATCAATCAAAGTAATCGCATCCAGGCGTTCTTCCGCAACATCGATGTTTCCGACTATCGTCGCTATACTATCGAAGGCAAACCATTTGAGGAACTGGCGCTGCATCCGATCGGCCTTCTCGCCACGAATGCAATGGCATCTCTCGCTGCGGACGGACCCGATGCCGCCTATTTTGTCCGCTTGTTCTGGGACACGCCCCTCCGTACCGGCGATCGGCGCTATTACGATAATTGCCTGTATTTCTTCAGTCTGCTGGCATTAAGCGGCAACTACCGTATTTATTAAACAATTTCACAAGGTGAAACGGCTGTCGCCGTCATTTGGCGGCGTGGCTCGATTCATTCCGAGAAATATAAGACTTCGATTGCGATCCGCGGCACCGCTCGGCCTCTCGTTACATCAATTTATCGTCTTCAAGATACATCCACAACCTGACGAACCCTATGTTTTTACCCTTCAAATTGCAGTACTGCAACAACCGGCTGCGCGCAGAAACAATAAACAAGGCGAAAGGATAAGAGAAACCTTATCCTTTCGCCTTGTTCATTGGAATTCATCTATTATACGTTGAGTGAATCGCGATACTCTTGGGGCGTCATGCCCGTCACCTTCTTGAAGAAACGCGTGAACGAATGAGCGGCTTCATACCCGACTGATACGGCAACCTCTCTTACCTTCAAATCGTTGTCATGCAGCAGTTCCTTCGCTTTTCTTGCTCTGCAGGTGTCGATATATTCAGATAGATTAATGCCTCGTTCCTGCTTGAAGAAACGCGACAGATAGGATGGATTGAAGTAGTGGATTTCCGCAAGCCTTACCAAAGAAAGGTCCTCCCTCAGATGGTCGTCGATGTACTGGCAGATTCGGTCAATAACTTGCGAGGTTCTGTCCCGCTCATCGCTCTGCTTATATCGGAAAATCGCTTCCGCGGTTTGCTTCAAATACTCGAACCCCTCCTTCATCGAGGCATGGCAGTCCAGTCGCATCAGCTTCCCGTGATCATCAAGGCGGCTTTGCAACCCCAGCTTGTTCAAGCACGAGTAGAGTATCAGAGCAACCGAATAATAAGCTTCGATGGATCGCTGCGCTTGCTCGTTGTGAAGCAGCGCCACTCTCGACAATTGCTCCCAATCAGAATAAAACTCTTCCGCACGGCCAGCCTCCAAATGTGCAGCCATAATTTCTACTTTACGGCTCGGTACGAATGCTTCTTTCCCCGAAAATCCGTCCATATTCTCGTCATGATCCCTTAGAATCATGCCAATGCCGGTTCCGATCCTAAGCTGCTGCAGTCGGCGCAGTCTCTCATATTGCTGGGTGATGGCCGTCCAATCGCAGCTTGCTCCGCTTATTGTCAACGTGATTTCCAGTTTAAGAGAGGAGAGGCAGGCTTCTTGGATAAGCTCGAGTACCCCCTCGATATAACATGCAAAGTCGACGGCTGGTTTCCCACCGCTTTCACTTCCAGGCTGTATGAACCACATAAGGTCACCATGCCGATCGACAATTCCGATGCTCTTCACATGGTCCTTCAGCAAGGAATCCCATATCGTCCTGGCCGAAGCAAGCAGCTTGCTCCTCTCCGTATACGTCATGCCGGACGGGTACGACAACCTAGCAAGCACGAGCATGACAGTTTTCGTTGGGTCCAGTCCGATATTCAAATGGCCGAATTCCTCCATGAGCTCCTTCTGCTCCGAACAGAGCGAATCGCTCTCATGCAGCAGTTGCCTCATATAATCACCTTGCGCCATGAACTCGTATGCATACTTCTGCTCACGTGATTGCTCAAGCAACATGTTCTCAACCGTGCTTCGCTGAATATCGAGCAAGGCGCCCCGGACGGCTTCCGTCACTTTCGCATACCCTTCTGTCTTCAGCAAATAACGGACATCCGGCATTTGAAATGCCCGGTAAGCAAAATCGAATTCGCTATGTCCCGTAAGAAAAATGACCTTGCATCTCGGCCAATACGTCAATATTTCTTCCGACAACTCCAGTCCGTTCTTGCCCGGCATGGCGATATCAGTCATTACAATATCGATGCGCGTTCGCGACATCCATTCCAAAGCTTCCTTAGCCGAATACGCCTTGCAAACGTCCAATTGATCCGGAATGAGCTTGCTCAACACCTCATAAAGTCCGTCGGTTATAATTTCCTCGTCATCGACGATTAGCAGCCGGTGCATCCCCATCCGCCTCCTTTGAATTTATGCGTATTTCGACTCGCAAGCCACCTAACTCACTTCTTGATAGAAACAAGCCGCTGCCTTCGCCATAGGTCAGTATAATCCGACGGTGGATATTAATGATCCCTGTCATTTCATGCGCTTCCCCGTTATTTGCCATTTGACCGTTCAAAGCGTCGATTAGAGCGTCGTCGATCCGGCTTCCGTTGTCTTCGACGACAATCATGGATTCCTGCTCATTCCGTACAAAGAAGATGCGCAGAAAGCCCTCCTCCGACATTTTCTCAAGACTATGTTCATACGCGTTCTCGATAATCGGCTGAACGATAAGCCTTGGTACACGTATGCGCTCCATTTCCTTCGGCAGCTCGTCGAACTGTACGCTTATGCGTCTAGAAAACCTAAGCTTCTGGATCTCGGTATACATCCTTGCATGCTTGATTTCCTCCGAAAGGTAAACATTATCCTCCCCGTTGCGCGTAATGAATCTGAAATATTCGCCCAGCATATTTGTAAAAAGCTCAATACGATCCGTATCGCCCGTTTTGGCAAGCGAATTAAGGATAAAGAAGCTATTGTACAGGAAATGCGGGTTAATCTGTGACTGCAGCTGCTTCAGTTCAGCCTTCTGCATCATCAGCTTCTGCTTAAAATCCTGATCGATCAGCGTCTGCAATTTGTTCAGCATCTGATTAAAACGATCATATAAATAACCGAATTCGTCCTTCTTCTCGTGATCGATCTGAATATCCAGCGTACCGCCTTCCATTCTGCGGAAGCTCTGAACAAGCAGCAGCAGCGGCCGATGAACGAGCCTGTATGTCGAGAGGGAATAAACAACGATAGCGAGAATCGACGTACCCGTGAACAGCCAAGCCCATAAATTAAACTTATTAAGCGGTCTCTTGACCGTCTCCTCCGGCAAATACGTAACGACAGAAAGCCCTAATTCCGGCGAATTGGCTTTGTCGACATGATATGTTTGTCCATTTACTTTCAATAGCAGGGTACTTTCTTTCGAAAGGCGGGTTGTTTGCAAATATTCATTCAAAATAATGCTAGATTTGTCGTTGCCAAGCAGCATAAAATCCACCTCATCGGCGATCAGGAAAGAACCGCTCTCAGCATAAACGCTCATTTGATTTAACGATTCCTTCAGCTTCGCCGTATCGAGCTCGATCTGCACGATGTAGAGCGGCTCTTCCCCCTTCCTTCCCCCGAACTTGGAGGCGCTTAGATGAAGTGAATCTCCCTGCCTGATGAGACGCTTCGCCCCGTTTCGTTCCGACACGGCTCGGATTTGGTCATACCTTCCTTGCTCGAGATCGTGAACGGCATTGCCGAATGAGAGCGTTTTGCCGATGGAGGGGATATGAACGTATATATCCTTCATATAAGCGCTGCTGTTCTTAATGGAGGTCAGCCGATGAACCAAGTAGTCCATGCTCTCCTTCTTCTCGACGCTGTCCATCATATCCCATGTTACCGCGACTTTCGTAAGCTCTCCTTCCTGCAGCATATCGAATTGCTGAACCTCCAGCCATTCCACCTCGCGG